>QHWY01000382.1 GCA_003223875.1 Acidobacteriota bacterium
GAGAACAGTACTTGTTACGTAGCTCCCCTGCTACCCGTCGGAAGCTACCAAACTCGCAGCGAATTGCCTGGTTTCCAGACCGCGGTGCAAACGGGACTCACGCTGGTGGTCGGAGCGCTGGCCAATGCTTTTGCGCCACCGCAGCCGGGATTGATCGGTAATTCGGGCCGAAACATCCTCATCGGTCCTGGTTTACTCACGTGGGACTTCTCGATCGGCAAACAATTTCCCCTTCAGTTCATCCGAGAAGACGCTAAACTCGAATTCCGAGCGGAAGCGTTTAACGTGACGAACCATGTGAATTACGCAAATCCGGACCCGCGTCAAAGCTTCTTTGCTGGCACTTCGCCGAACGATCCGGTAGTGGCAAGCGGTACATTCAGCCCACGCACCAAGACCCCGTCGCGGCAATTACAATTTGGATTGCGGCTGAGCTTTTAGGACGATAAGAGAAAGATGGGACTTTTTATTTGGCTGGAACACACGAGCTTCGCGATTTGGTTGCATGAATCCGAATCGATCTTTGCATTTCCGATGGTTCTCCTACTGCACACGATCGGAATGGGCTTACTGGTTGGGCTCGCTACAGTCGTCAATTTGCGCCTGCTCGGCTGCATACCTCGCGTGCGGCTTGCGCCGATGTTGAAGTTGTTTCCTCTAATGTGGATCGGTTTCTGGATCAATGCGGTCACCGGCATTTTGCTGCTGATTGCAGACGCCACAAACAAACTGGCGAACCCGGTCTTCTACATTAAGCTGGTGTTCGTTGCGCTTGGCGTTCTGAGCATAATCGCAATCCGAAGTCAGGTCTTTCGAGATCCCCGATTGGATAAGGCGCTGATTTCGTCCAATGGAAAGGTACTAGCCGCGGCATCGCTTATTTTGTGGGCGTCGGCGATTACTGCAGGGCGTCTGATGGCATACCTCGGCCCGCGGCACGCCGCCTGGATGTTCGAAATTTTAGGGAGGCACTCGTGAATTTGGCGCATCTTCATCTTTTGCTGAATCACTTTCCCACCGTGGGTACCGTCATCGGCCTTGGCCTCTTCATTGGTTCCTTGGCCACCCACAACGATAGTTTGAAACGAGCCAGCATGTTGGTTCTCCTGTTGATTGCCGTATCGGCGCTGCCGGTCTATTTCACCGGCAATGCGGCGCTCGAGGCCATTCAATCACGGCCGGATGTCTCCAAGCAGTTTGTTGCAAGGCATCAAGACGTGGCGCTGCTGGCTTTGATACTGATGGGAATCACCGGCGCTCTAGCCTGGCGCGGTCTGTGGGAGTTTCGCGGGAATGCGCGGCCGTCAACATGGAATGTGTATGGCATCCTGCTGTTTTCTCTTCTGACGGTGGCGCTGATGACCGTAACAGCAACGATGGGCGGCGAAATCCGCCATGAGGAAATTCGATCCGCTCAGGATGTATCTGAAGCTGAAGGCACGGTATCGGCGATAGGAGCTTACGTCCTCAACCACGGCTGGGTGTGGCCCACGAGCGAGACGCTTCACTTCATGGGACTGTGTCTGCTGTTGGGCAGTGTGTTGACAGTCGATCTACGAATGCTCGGGATTATGAAAAGTGTTCCGCTCGTCGATTTGCGCGGTTTGATACCGTGGGCCCTGGCGGGATTCTCGATCAATCTCGTCACAGGGATGGTGTTCTTCATCGCAACTCCGACACAGTACACGACAAACGTTGCTTTTTACTGGAAGATCGTTTTCATGCTGCTTGCGGGGATCAATGTCCTTTATCTGACGTTCGACGAATCGTGGGCTCTTCCGGAAGGAGTGGATGCGCCGTTGACCGCTAAAGTCGTCGCAGGCGCCGGAATATTTCTGTGGCTCGGTGTCATTTTCTTTGGCCGCATGCTGCCTTTCATTGGCAATTCGTTCTGACGCGGATCAAGCAAACGGGAGGACAAATGAAATCCGGTTTGGTAATCATGCCACTTGTTGCAACGGTCCTCGCCGGACTCTGTATGCCTGCCGCGGCCCAGCAGAATCCACCGCTCTCAGCTAATCCCGGGGCGGCAGACCCCACACGGCCCTCACGTTTGCAGGAAGCGGCAGCGAAGCCAACGCCGCGAGCAGCCGATGGACATCCCGACCTGACTGGATTTTGGGCGGATCCGCCCCGTGAAGCCAGCGTTGTTCTTAGCACTGATGGCAAAACCTTGACGGTTTTGGATCGCGATGCACCCGAGTTGGATGCACGGGCCCAGCCGAATTTCAAGGCGCGCGCGGCCGATATCTCCCGCAGACCGCAATATAAGAAAGAATTCCAAGCGCGCCAACGCGAACTGATGTTTACGGCGAGCCACGTCGATCCCGGAATTCATTGCTATCCGCAGGGCGTTCCCCGCATCGGCGCCCCAACGGAAATTGTCCAGACTCCGAACATAATGTACTTCTTGTATGGCAGCGAAGGAGGAGAGGACCAGACGCATAGTACAACCCGCATCGCACGCCGCGCAGGCGAACATGTCATTCCCGATTATGCGTGTGTCGAGCGGGATCGCGAACACAAAGTCAACAACGACCGCCCCTGATCGGAGAATCCATAATGCGCCGCAGTGTAGGTTTAGCCTTATTCATGTTGCCGCTAGCCGGAACTTTCCTGGCCGGCGCTCCTCAATCCGGAACCGTGACGGAAGGCGTGTACTCGACTGCGCAGGCTGCACGCGGTCGAGAGGTTTATCTATCGCAATGCACCGAATGTCACGGCAATGCGCTACAGGGGGGGAACGGACCCCCATTAAGCGGCGATCGCTTCATTTCGAACTGGAGTGGGCGCCCGCTCTTGGAACTTGTCGACAAAATTCAGAACACGATGCCGTTCGGCAAGCCGGGTACGGTTTCGCGGCTGCAATCTGTCGATTTATCCGCATACATTCTCCAATCCGGCAAATTCCCGGCAGGGCAGGCCGAACTCAGCGAGGACCGGTTGGCGCAGA
>QHWY01000229.1 GCA_003223875.1 Acidobacteriota bacterium
AAATGCTGGCCGAGCTTGCCCGCCTGAAATACAGCATTACGGTTGCGGGCACTCATGGAAAGACAACGACGACTTCGATGATCGCTACGATTCTCGACCGGGCGGGACTCGACCCAACCGTAGTCGTCGGCGGCATTCTGAATACGATCGGCAGCAACGCGCGGCTCGGCAAGGGCGAGTTTATCGTGCTCGAGGCTGATGAAAGCGACCGGTCGTTTCTGCTTCTTTCCCCGACGATAGCGGTTGTCACCAATATCGAGGCGGATCACCTCGATCGCTATCGCGACCTGGAAGACATTCAAACGGCCTTCCTGTCCTTCATCAACAAGGTCCCGTTTTATGGTGCAGCGATCCTCAACCTCGATGAGGCGGCGGTGCAATCCCTCATTCCGCAAGTGAAACGTCGAATCATTACCTACGGAACGGCTGCTCCTTCCGATGTGCGCATCACGGATGTGAATATCGAAGGCCTCGGGTCGACGTTCACATTGCGATTTAACGGCGGAACATCGCAAGAGTTCCGCCTTAATGTTCCGGGTGCGCACAACGTACTGAATGCGACAGCCGCCTTTGCAGCGGCCCGGGATATGGGCGTCGAGCCCAGGGTCATTGCCAGTGCGCTTGAAACCTTTCGGGGGGTCGACCGGCGATTCCAGGTCAAGTCGCGAGGCGGTATCACCGTCATCGATGACTACGCCCATCATCCGACCGAAATTCGAGCAACGCTCGGAGCCGCGAAAGCCGCGAGTTTCCGGAGAATTTTTGCGGTTTTCCAGCCACATCGATATTCCCGAACGCTTCATTTATTCGATGACTTCGCCCGCGCATTCAACCTCGCCGATTCCGTCTTGATTCTCGACATTTACCCCGCAGGGGAAAACCCGATTGCTGGTATTACGACGCCGGCTCTGATCGAAAAGATCAAAAGCTTCGGGCATAAGAACGCGATGTACGCGCCCAACTTCGAGGCGATCGAGTCCTACATCATCGCTAATGCCAAAGAAGGCGACGCCGTCGTTGTGATGGGCGCTGGCAGCGTAACGAAACTTTCCGATACGCTCTCGCAGCGGTTCTCCAGGACTGCATGAGCATGACCAAACTCATCCGAATCGCTCAGATCGCGGCTGTCGTTTCGGCCTTATCGCTCACCGGTTGGGCCGGTTATTCCGCCATCGTCTATCTCACGATGGAGCCATGTTTCGAAGTCAAGAAGTTCTCTGTATCCGGCCTGAAGCACATCGATGAAAACCAGTTGCTGGCGAAGGCGGGATTCGAAGCCGGCACGAATGTGTTCAGAGTCAATCTGCAAGCGATACGCGAGCGCGTCGAGCAATTGCAGTGGGTGCAGCACGCCATGGTCGAGCGTGTCTTTCCCGATCAGATCATAATCAAAGTGATTGAGCGTGAACCCATAGGACTGGCGCGGATTCGGGGCGAGATCTACCAGTTCGATGTCGAGGGGAAGATTCTAGATTCGGATCCTGCCCGGGGTTGGGCCGGCGGTTGGGCCGGGTTGAACTTTCCGATCCTGGATGGCCTGCGTCTTGGAGATTTCAAGGAAAACCTGACGAAAGTCGCTTCGTATCGGAAAGTGTTGCAAGACCTTGGACAGAACTCGCTTTCGGAAATTCACATCAACGATGCGGGGGAAGCTACCGTGGTCTCTGCAAGCGATCCGGTACTGGTGAATCTCGGCAAGATCGATTTTCGGAACCGGTGGATTAAATATCTTCAACTAAAGCCTCAAATTCAGCGGCGTTATCCGCTTGCCGTAAGAGTGGATCTTCGTTTCAAAAACCAGGTCATCGTCAGGATGAAGGATGATGACGCCGGTCAAACTATCGTATGGGACGGAAAGAAGAACACATTGTAGGCCTCGATATCGGGTCGACCAAGGTTTCGACGCTCATTGCCGCGGTTCGCGACTCGGGCCTGGAACCAATCGGCGTTGGCGTCGCGGAATCGAAAGGCATCAAGAAAGGCTCGGTCGTCAATCTCGAGGCCGTAGCGGAATCGATAAAGAGGAGCGTTGGCGAAGCAGAAGTGATGGCGCGTTGTGAAGTCGAGACCGTTTATGTCGGACTCGCGGGTCCGCACATCAAAAGTTTCAACAGCCGCGGCGTGACGTCGATCCCGACACGAATGCGAGAGATCAACAACGACGACGTGCGGCGAGTTATCGAAACCGCTCGCGCTATAGCGCTTTCGCCAGACCGTGAAATCATCCACATCCTGCCGCAGGAATTCACCGTCGACGATCAGTCTGGAATCGGGGACCCGCTCGGAATGGTGGGAACGCGTCTCGAAGTAAACGTGCACATCGTCACAAGCTCGACCACAGCCGCGCAGAATATTGTGACTGCGGTCAATCGAAGCGGGCTGTTGGTCGGTGACACGGTGCTGGAATCGATCGCGGTGGGCGAAGCTATTCTGACCGATGACGAGAAAGAACTCGGCTGCGTGCTGGTCGATATCGGTGGCGGCAAAACCAATATTGCGATCTACCATCACGGCGCCGTACGCCATACCGTCGTAGTTCCTCTCGGCGGCGAGCTTTTCACAAGCGATATTGCGGTGGGATTGCGGACCTCGATACCCGAAGCCGAGCGGATTAAAAGCGAGCAAGGCTGCGCTCTTTCATCGATGTTGGAAGGCGATAAGGTGTTTGAGGTGGCCGGAGTGGGTTCGCGCCATCCACGCACAATCGCTCAGGCTCTTTTGAGCGACATCATTCAACCCCGGGCCGAGGAAATCATCCATCTGGTTCGAAAGGAAATCCGAAACGCCGGATACGAGCGCCAGGCTGGCGCGGGCGTTGTGCTCACCGGCGGAGGCGCTATGTTGCGAGGATTTGTCGAGCTGGCCGAGGACACTGTGGACCTGCCCGTTCGGATCGGCACCTCGACTGGCTTTCGAGAATCGCTTTTGGAAAAAGTGCCGCAATTGATGGGGCCCGAGTTCGCAACAGTCACGGGTTTGGTTCTGTACGGCGACCGCAGAAGAAAGACATACGATTTTCATGATAATTCGAACTCAGGACTCAAGAAGTTCGTGGCGAAATTCAGAAGTTTCTTATGAGGAGGATCGAGTGACGGCTGGCTTACCTGTGGATACTTCCATCAAATTCTTATTCGATGAAGGGAGGCGTTTGGGCGCTTCGATCAAAGTCCTTGGCGTCGGCGGCGGCGGATCGAACGCGGTGAATCAAATGATCGAGGCAGGAGTCGAGGGGATCGACTTTCTCGTGGCGAATACGGATGTCCAAGCACTCGAGCAGTCGAAGGCTCCCATCAAATTGCAAATCGGCGCGAAGCTCACGAAAGGACTTGGCGCCGGCGCGAATCCTGAAGTTGGACGCCAAGCAGCACTCGAGGACACCGATAAAGTCATCGAAGCGCTCGAAGGCGCCGACATGGTCTTCGTGACGACCGGTCTCGGCGGTGGAACCGGAACGGGCGCCGCGCCAATCGTCGCCACATTGGCGGCCGAGCTTGGAGCACTAACCGTTGCCGTCGTGACCAAGCCATTCGCCTTCGAGGGCAAAAAGCGTATGACGCAGGCTGACCACGGCCTGGCCGATTTGAAAGAGTGCGTCGACACGGTGATCACCATTCCCAACGAACGGCTGCTTGCGACCTTGGAGCGCGGCACCAGTCTCTTCGATGCATTCCGCATCGCAGACGACATTCTCCGTCAAGCTGTTCAGGGCATTTCCGATTTGATCACCGTTCCAGGCCTCATCAATCTCGACTTCGCTGATGTGCGAACCGTTATGTCGGGAATGGGAATGGCGTTGATGGGCACGGGCTCAGCCCGCGGAGAGAATCGCGCTGTCGAAGCAGCGAAAAAAGCAATCTCCAGCCGCTTGCTGGAAGACGGCTCGATTCAGGGAGCCCGCGGCGTTCTCATCAATATTACCGGCGGTTCTGATTTGCTGCTCCACGAGGTCAGCGAAGCGTCGAACATCATTCATGATGCGGCCGATGGAGAGGCGAACATCATTTTCGGCGCCGTGCTGGACGAGACCATGAAGGACGAAGTGAAGATTACCGTGATTGCCACCGGATTCGACCGTCGTGGAGACGCAGCCAGCGTAGCGGCAGGGCACAGCAGCGGAAAACCCTCCACCATAACCTCGGCCGACTTGGAAATCCCCGCATTCCTCCGGCGCGCCCAAAAGTAAAGCACAAATTAAATTCGGGGACAGTGAGCAATTTCTGACCGCAAGAAATTGCTCACTGTCCCCGAATTTAATTTGTGACATTTGGCACCATGGTATAACAGGCGCTCGAATGGCACGGACAATTCTCGTCGTCGATGATGATGCGAGTGCGAGAAGCGTCCTTCAGGGCATACTCGAGCCGGAAGGATATGATGTAATCCTTGCCGAGTCAGGCGAGCACGCCGTCGCTCTTGCCAGCACCTTGCAAATTGACGCCTTCTTACTCGATATCGAAATGCCCCGGATGGACGGCTTCGACCTTTGTCGCGCCCTTCGTAGTATGGAAAGCTACCGGGTAGCCCCAATTATTTTTCTCACCGGGCATGCCGGGGACAATTTTTTGGAACAAGCGTTCGGTTGCGGCGGCGATGATTTCTTGCTCAAGCCTTGCACGGCCACCGGTGTTCGCTCGCGGCTGAGAAATCATTTGCAGCGCGGGGAACATTTGCAGCGGCTCGAAAGAATGCGCGGCGTCCTGAAGCAGTATCTTTCGAAGCGGACGCTCCAGGTCGTGGAAGACGCGTCGGTAACCGGGACCTTGCCGCCACCACGTGAACAGGATCTGGCGATCTGCTTCACCGATATGAGAGGTTTCACCGCATTCTCTGAAGAGACCGAACCGGCCCGCTTATTTGCTTTGATCAGTGAAACGCTTGCCGAACAGATTCACCTCATTCACGAGTGTGGCGGTTACGTGGACAAGTTCGGCGGCGACGGCGTGATGGCGATCTTCGACGGTCCCCAGATGATCCTCGAGAGTTGCCTTTGCGCTTTGCAGATTCTCGACATCGCGCGGGTCAACTCGACGTCGGGAATGGAAGAGATCCGCGGCTTCGGCATCGGTATCCACGCCGGCCGTGCAATCATCGGCAACATCGGTTCACCGGAGCATTTGGATTACTCTGCTATCGGCAGCACCGTCAATCTTGCCGCCCGCCTCTGCGGTCAAGCCGAAGCGATGTCGATCGCGGTCTCGAAAACAGTTCGCGATGCGGTGGCGCATGACAACCGCCTCAAGTTTCACTCCGAACGGCCAGTTTCCATTCGCGGCATTAAGGGCCCAGTCACGATTTACTCACTCAGCCATCCTTAGTATCGTGGAGAGCCGCATTCCTCTCCTCGCAGTGCGGATTTACATCTCACATTTGACATTTACCAGGGACCGTGCGTAAGAGATTTTCGTGGACCTGACCATCGATTCGAGAATCCTGGAAGAAGTGGTTGAGCACGCGAAGGCCGCCTACCCGAAAGAGGGCTGTGGGCTGATTGCCGCAGGACGATTCATCCCAATACCAAACATTGCTCAGAGCGTCTCCGAGTTCGAGATGGACCCCGCAGAACTGATCAAAGCTTTCCGAGAGTTGAGAACAGCGGGAGAGGAACTTGTGGCCATTTACCACTCTCACCCCCATGGGCCATTGCGCCCCTCCGACACAGATATCGAGCGGGCATACTATCCGGAAACGGCGCATTTGATCGTCTCGCTGGCCGACCCGAAACACCCACGGACCGCGGCTTTTCGCATTGCGAACGGAGAAGCACTGGAGATCGAGCTTCGTGCTATAGTCTAGGAATTCTCGGGGGTTCGAATGATTTCGCTGCTCATTTCCGTGCTCTTGGCATGGACGCCGTTTGCCCAGGAAGGCAAAGACATCCCTTTCGACGTTCGGGCGAGACAAAACCTGCTGATGGGAAAAGGATCCAACAGCGGATCGCCTTACTACGACGTTATAATCACGCGCCAGCCGACGCAGGGTATCCTCATCAAGCTGCCATACACGAAGAAAGGCGGTAAGTTTTCATTCGATCTTCACCACCGTATTGCGATGACGGAGGACTTCGGCTTGCCGGCAGAAGTGACCACTGTGGTTGAGGTACTCAGCGGGGGGACGACCAGTCTTGGGGTATACACGATTGCCGACAAGATCAATCCCGGAGACAAATTCGACGAGCCGATCGTCAAAGCCAGCTCCGCCGAAATCGATAAATACATCACTCCCATCTCTCGCAAGACAATTACGATGGATATCCGCCCCGGTCCTCAGTCCATCAGCATTGTTGGCCAGATGCTCATCATTACGCGAGGAACGACAACAACGCGCATCGATACGCCTGGAACGCGAATCGCCGCCGTCTCGAACTTCAAGTTCGCGGAGACATCGCCGGGTGTTTCGCTGACGCCTTAGATTCGGCGTTTCCGATCGCCGCGAACTGGTATTTTTCCAGAACTCTCTGCGCCGCAAGTTTCCAGGAGAATTTCGCCACCTGTTCGAGACCTTTCTGGATCAGTTTTTGCCTGAGAACATCGTCGGACAAGATAAGTTTCATTCCCCGGGCGATGTCGAAAACGTTTTCGGGGTTCACGAGGATTGCCGCATCTTCCAGAACTTCGGGAAGCGACGATGTATTCGATGCGAGAACGGGGGTGCGATTGGCCATTGCCTCCAGCGGTGGAAGCCCGAAACCTTCGTATAACGAGGGAAACGCGAAGAGTTCCGCGGACTGGTAAAACACCCTCAGAATCGGATACGGAACAAAACCGAAGAAGCGAACGTCCTGCTGAGCCCCACTGCGAATCACGGTCAGCCGCAGGTATTGATGTTTGCTCAACTCGTCACCAATGATGATGAGTTTCAGATTCTTATATTTCTCGCTCTCGGCAAGCTCATTTTTCAAAACGGCAAAGGCTTCAATGAGCCGGTGCAGGTTCTTGTGCGGCCGGATTTTCCCGGAGTAGAGGACAAACGGATCTTTGAGCTGATAGCGCTCCAAGACCTGCTTTCTCTCGTCGGCAGTGTGCGTGAACGCAAAGCGTTCATCAAGCGCATTGTGTACGACCGAAATCTTCGAGTCCGGAAGCTCGAAGATGTTGATCAAATCTTCTTTTGTTGATCGCGACACAGCCAGGACTTGTTTTGCGGTTTGGACAACTCTTTTTGTCCGCAGGTAGCTCCGGTAATTTCCGAATTTTGAGGAGTCCTCGTGCGGAAACAGCAAGTGCACGCAGTCGTGAATGGTGACGACCAGTTTTGACGGGGTGAAAAACGGCGCTTCGTGATGAGGTATGTGAACTACATCCACATGCTGCCGGTGCAAATCGAACGGGAGCGCAATGTTATTTCTCCAAAGCCCTTCTTCTTCGGGCTGGTACAGTTGCTTAAAATTTGGCGGCAGGGGTCCAAGCTCGTGAAAGTTGCGCTGCGATCCGACCAGCAGGTATTCGTTCTGGTGATCGATTGCGGCGAGGTTCCGCACAAGGTTCCAAATGTAGGTACCCACTCCGAATTCGTTGACTTTGCGGATGTCGAACGCGATGCGCAACATTAACTTCAGTATAATCGCTGTGTGAGGCGCATCCTCATATATCTACTCTTCGTGCTGTCCGGCGCAGGCCAGGCGAGTGCGGACTCGAGCACAATTCTGGTTTTTCCATTCGAAAACGTGACGAACGACCGCAGCCTGGATTGGATCGGCGAAGGAATTTCCGAACTGATCATCGAGCGGCTACAGCCGGAGTCCGGTGTGTCCACTTTCGCGCGTGAGGAGCGTTTGGCCGCATTTGAAAAGCTCGGTATTCCCGAGACCACCACCGTGAGTCGAGCCACTGCGTTGAAACTCGGCTGGGATATGGGTGCAGACCATCTCGTTACCGGCAGGTTTGCGGGAACGGCGGAAAACTTTCGAATCGTTGCTCGCATCGTGGACCTGGATGCAGGCGCAGCCGACATCGCAGTTGAAGGCAAGCTGGAAGACGTCGTTCCATTGAGCATGTCCGTGGCATGGCAAATTCTGAAAAAGGCTGTCCCCGGGACCGCATCGCCGGAGGCCGATTACACCGCCCAGCCGCCCGTCCCTCGCAGCGCGTTCGAAAATTACATTCGCGGCGTTTTGAATCAAGATTTTCGAAAACGAACGGAGTTGCTACAAACAGCGGTACGCCTTCACCCCCAGTACGGTCCCGCGCTTTTTGAACTGGGCCGGACGTATCATCTCGAGCGGGATTTCAAGAACTCGAACCAATGGTTGCAAAAGATTTCTGAAACGAGCTACCTGCGACGTCACGCTTTGTTCCTCATCGGTTTGAATTACTTTTATCAGGGCGACTATGCCCGAGCCATACCGGCATTCCAAACGCTTTCTCCTACCTATGACGCTCTGCTCAATCTCGGCGCAGCATTCTGTGAAAAGGGCGATGCGGTTTCTGCGGCCAACACCTGGAGACGCGCAGCCGATATGGATCCTCTTGCCAGCGATGCTTTTTTCAATTTGGGTTACCTGAACCTCATAAAAGGCGATTTCGACAGCGCGGCAAAAAACTTGATCGAATCGTTGAAGCTCAGGGGCCGCGATAGCGAAGCGCTTTTCTTGTTGGGAAGAACGTATGAGAAGCAAGGACGGTTCGAAGAGTCACAGAAGGCGATTGCTCAGGCCTCCCGGCTTTCGCAGCGTGTCGACCGCTGGCTAACCCAGCCGGTGCCCAAGCTCGAGCGCTTAGCCACCTCTACCGCCTTCCGAAGCCGCGATGAGATCTGGACCCAGCAGCGCCTCGTTCGCCGCGCCCGTAGTCAGGACTTGCCCGTGTGGCTGGAGTTGATTCAGATGGATATCGATTCGTACCTGCTTGGTGATGCGCTGCGTGAACTGGACCTGCTTTTGGTTGTTTTTCCCGAGTCGTCGGAGGCTCTTTCTCTTTTAGACGAGGTCCGCCGCCAGCAAAATCTCAGATGAGCGGAGCGAATGCAAGCCCGACGCGAAGCGCAAGCGCGATAGCGCGCAGCCTCGAGGAGGGGCGCAGCCATCAATAAGATGAAATCCTTACGCAACCTCACGCTTGTTTGCTTATGTGCGGTTGTGCTCGCCCTCGCTCAGGCACCGGCATCAGGGAAGATCGTTCAGATCAATCTTGGCGATATTGTTCATCCCGTCAGTGCCGCTTACGTGAAAGACGGGCTCAATCATGCGAAGGATATAGGCGCGCGCGCTGTCATTTTGCGCCTGGACACGCCGGGGGGACTCGTCGACTCGATGCGTGAAATCGTCGAAGCAATTCTTTCCTCGCCGGTACCGGTTATTACGTGGGTCGGACCCAATGGCGCGCGCGCAGCATCCGCAGGATTCTTCATTCTTTTGGCCGGCGATGTCGCCGTCATGGCGCCTGGAACGAATAGCGGCGCTGCGCATCCGGTCACCGCAACCGGTCAGAAGATCGAGGATGTGATGGAAAAGAAAGTTGTTAGCGATGCCTCTGCCTATATCCGTAGTTACACGGCGAAGAGGGGCCGCAACGCACAACTGGCGGAACTTGGTATCACGGAAAGCCGCTCCTATACCGGGGAAGAAGCATTGAAAAACAATCTAATCGATGCGGTGATCTCCGACGTCGCCGGTATCATCGAACAGTACGACGAAAAGGAAATTCGGCGCTTTGATGACCGGCCCGAAACGCTCCACCTTCGCGGAGCAACCATCGAGACTTTCGAAATGAACACACGGCAGAGAATCTTGTCGCGTGTTTTAGACCCGAACCTTGCTCTTATTCTTGCGCTCGCCGGATTGCTCGGCCTGTATGTTGAAATCACTCACCCGGGCCTGATCCTGCCGGGCGTCATCGGCGGCATCAGTCTCATTCTCGCCCTCTTCGCATTCAATATGCTGCCGGTCAACTGGGCCGGTGCGGCATTGATCCTACTCGCCATCGTTTTGTTCGTTTTGGAAGCAACCATGACGAGTCACGGCATTCTCGCAATCGGCGGAATTGTGGCCATGATCGCGGGTGGTCTGATGCTGGTCCAGGGACCGATCCCGCAGCTTCGCATTCGGCTTTCAACTACTCTGGCTGTAACATTTCCTCTATCCATTATTACGGTCATATTGGTGCGGCTCGTCTATCTTTCCCACCGGACCAAATCGATCACCGGCGGAGAGGGCATGATTGGCGAAGCGGGCGTCGCTAAAACCGACATCCATACCGACGGCAAAGTTCTCGTCCACGGCGAATACTGGAATGCTTTTTCAGATAGACCTATTCCGGCCGGTGCTCATGTTCGTGTTAAACGAATGCAAGGACTCAAGGTCGAAGTGGAACAACTGTAGGGGCCGGTCTATGACCGCCCAACGCTACTGTCCGGAGGATCGTCGGCGGTCATAGACCGCCGCTACAGAAAGGCACACTATGGATCAATTTCCACTGATGCTGATCGCGGTAATCATCATTTTGATCTGGCTCTTCAATTCGCTGAATGTCCTTCGCGAGTATGAGCGCGGCGTGATTTTCCGTATCGGCCGCTTGCTGGCTGAACCGAAAGGTCCAGGTTTGATCTGGGTGTTCTGGCCGATTGACCGGATCGTCCGCGTGAGTCTCCGCACAATCACAATGGACGTTCCCACTCAGGACGTCATCACGAAAGACAACGTCAGCGTGAAAGTGAATGCCGTTGTTTATTTTCGGGTGGTGGACCCGCTTCGGGCCATCGTCGAGGTAGAAAACTACTTGTATGCAACGTCCCAACTTGCGCAAACGACGCTCCGGTCGGTGCTCGGCGAGGTTGGCCTGGACGATCTGCTCAGCCAGCGTGAGAAATTGAATCAGCGGCTCCAGGAGATCTTGGACCAGCACACCGATCCATGGGGTATCAAGGTGGCGCTCGTCGAAATCAAGGGTGTGGATTTGCCGGAGAATATGCAACGAGCCATGGCGCGCCAGGCAGAAGCCGAACGCGAAAAGCGCGCGAAAATCATCCACGCTCAGGGGGAATTCGAGGCGTCCCAAATGCTTTCGGATGCGGCGCGCACCATCTCTGGTCAGCCCGTGGCGCTGCAGCTTCGTTATCTGCAGACGCTGACGGAGATTGGGGCCGAGAAAAATACGACCATCCTCTTCCCGCTACCCATCGACATAGTGGAGTATTTCATCAAGGCTCGAGAAGGAAAACAGTAGATGGATGATCAAACATCATGGAAGGGCCACGGCTTCACGCTTCTCGTGTTTACGGGAATCGTCGTTTTGTGCTCGATTTTCTTTATCCTGGGAATGCTGGTCGGAAGAGCCCAGAGCCAGAAGATCGCATTCGCCGCCTCCGCTGGATCCAGGGCGGAGCCCAAAGCTCCGCCTAAAGAAAACAGCACCCCCGAACTGACGTTCTATGATTCGGTGAAGAGGCCGGAGCTGCCGACGCTGGAACCACCGCCTCGTCCGGAAATCAAGCCGGTTATCCCCGACCCACCGAAAGGGTCGGCGAATCCGGCTGCCAAAGTGTTCAATTATCAGATTGCGGCATACAAGAGGTCCGCAGACGCGGAAAAACTTTTAAATCAGATGAAGAAAAAGGGATTCCGCGCATTCATACTTGCCCCCGGGCCGGACGACGCTAAGGCTTTCTTTAGGCTCCTTGTCGGCCCCTTCGCCGATGTGATTGAGGCCGAACAGGCCAAGAAGGAACTGGAAACCGCAGGGTACCAGCCTATACTGAAAAAATGATCCATAAGAATGATGGAAATTTGAAATTGGACCAATCCTGCATCTCAAATCCGAAATTTCGAAATTTCGAATTGGACCTCGCACTGGACCGTCCAATTTGAGATCTCCGATTTCGGATTTGCGATGCAGGATTCGTCCAATTTCAAAATCTCCGCGTGCGGCATTGCCTCGGGAATACTCCTCGTTCTGTCCCTTCCGAAGCCCGATCTCTATCCTTTGGCTTGGATCGCTCTAGTTCCTTGGCTCTACGTCGTGGCATCAGGACCCGACCTGCGCCGTACGGTGGCCTGCGCGTACGCCGCCGGCCTTGTCTTTTTTGGCGGCACGTTCTACTGGATATCGGAAACGATGGCGATCTATGGGGGACTATCCATCCCGCTGGCGATCGGCGTGGGCTCGCTATTCGTGATCGTTTTCGCCTTGTATTTCGTGCTTTTCGCGTTAGGACTCCGTTTCGCAATAAAACGATTCGGCACCCGCGGTTTACTCCTCGCGGCGCCTCTGTGGGTCAGCGTCGAGCTGCTGCGTTCGATCCTCTTTTCCGGTTTTCCATGGATGCTGTCAGGTTACGCGCTTGTTCCATACACAGGCATTCTTCAAATGGCCGCGTGGACGGGAATCTATGGATTGTCGTTCGTAGCGGTTGCGGTCAACAGTCTCATCGTTTACGGCCTGATGCGCCGGAGCAAGACCTCGCTTGGCGTTGCGGCAGCCGTGATTCTTACTGCAAGGTTTCTTCCGGTGATGGTTCAGAAGCCGTCGACCGATCCGATTGCAGTTCGATTGGTTCAAACCAACATCTCGCTCGATCAGCCGTGGAAACAGCCGGATTCCGAACAATTGCTGGACGAGCTCGGGAACTTGTCGACAAGTGACGCGATCCGGCCGAAGCTCGTTGTCTGGCCCGAGACGCCGGCTCCTTTTTATCTCAACGAAGACGCCGGCTTCCGCGCGCGCATGCAGGGCATTGCGCGAAAACTCGGGGGGTATTTTCTCGTGGGGTACATCGATGCTGTCGGTGAAGGCCCATCTAACAGCGCAGGGTTACTGGATCCCAAGGGCGACCAGGTTTCGCGGTACGACAAGATGCACCTTGTGCCTTTTGGCGAATATGTGCCATTCAAGCGCCTCCTCTTCTTTGCCGAAAGTCTCACCCGGCAGGTCGGGGAGTTCGTCCCGGGGACCGAATACACAATCGCCCCGCTCGACGGTCACCGCATCTCGACCGCGATTTGCTATGAGAGTATCTTTCCCGATCTCGTCCGCCGTTTCGTCAAACACGGATCGGAGTTGCTCGTCGTCATCACGAACGACGGCTGGTTCGGCGAATCATCGGCGCCCTACCAGCATCTGCGCATGGGCGTGGTGCGATCAGTTGAAAATCGGCGCTATATGGTGCGGACTGCCAACACAGGAATCAGCGCGATTATCGATCCTTATGGCAGAATTGAAGCGAGTACACCGATCGGGATCCGCACGATCTTGGATGGAACCGCGCATTTCCGTTCCGATCGGACGTTCTACACTGAATACGGCGATGTGTTCGCATACGCGAACGTGATCTTCATCGCCGGGTTGCTCGTCTGGAGGCAGCATGCTCGAAGAACTCATCGAACGATTTAACCAATTAAAAACTCACAGCGAGGACGTCCGGAGGTTTCTTTGACGCGGGCACGAAACAGCATCAGCTCGACGAGCTGCAGAAGCAAATCGCGGAACCCAATTTCTGGTCCGATCAGGACCGCTCCAGCAAAATCCTTCAACAACGCGCCCGCCTCGAAGAAAGCCTCGATCTCGATCGCCAGATAACGCGCCGGCTGGATGACGTCGGAGCACTCATCGACCTTGCCCGCGAAGGCGAGCCAGTGGCCGATGAGCTGGCGTCCCACCTAAAAGAGACGGAAACGTTCGTCGACCGTATCGAAACGAAAGTCTTGTTGTCGGGCGAAAACGACCGGTTGAACGCCATTGTCAATATCCATCCGGGTGCCGGAGGAACGGAGGCGCAGGATTGGGCTGAAATGCTCATGCGCATGTACTTTCGATGGGCCGAGCAGAATGGCTTCAAGACCCAGATGCTGGATTATCAGGACGGCGAAGAAGCGGGAATCAAATCCGTCACGTTTAATGTCATTGGCGAGTATGCCTTCGGTTATCTGGCGTCAGAGACGGGCGTCCATCGTCTTGTGCGCATTTCTCCGTTCGATGCGCAAAAACGCCGCCACACTTCCTTCGCTTCCGTGGCGGTATATCCCGAGATCGACGAGACGGTTGAAGTCGTCATTGACGAAAAGGATTTGCGCATCGATACGTACCGTTCCGCCGGAAAAGGCGGCCAGCACGTGAACACAACCGACTCGGCAGTCCGTATCACGCATCTGCCGACCGGTATCGTCGTTCAGTGCCAGAACGAGCGCTCCCAGCATAAGAACAAAAACGTCTGCATGAAGGTCCTGCGCGCCCGATTGTTCGAGCTGGAGATGGAAAAGAAGAAGGCCGAGACGAAGTCCATCGAAGACAGCAAGCTCGACATCGCGTGGGGCAGCCAGATCCGATCCTATGTGCTCCAGCCTTATCGATTGGTAAAGGACCATCGCACCAAAGTCGAGGTCGGCGATGTGGATCGCGTGCTCGACGGCGATCTCGACAAATTTATTAAAGCCTTTCTGCAATTTCGAGCTCGAGTGGCGGCTTGAACACGCGCACGAAATGCGTTGGGAGCCGCCGAAGGCGGCGAAGATACGTTAGCCCAGGACGCAAGCTCTGGGTTGCGAGAGCAAAACGGCTCCCAGCCCTAGAGGGGCGATATGCTGCGGCTTGATTCCGATGCGCAGTACGTGAAGGGCGTCGGGCCGCGTCGAGCGGCTCTTCTGGCGTCAAGAAACATCCGAAACGTCGAGCAGCTGCTCCTTCACCTTCCCAAGTCCTATCAAGACCGCGCCCATTTCATTTCCCTTTCTGCGCTGCGAATCGGGCAGGACGCGGCCGTTCACGCACGCGTCTACCGCAGCCGCATTATCCAGACACGCACGCGCGGCCGCATTCTCGACGTCATCCTGACCGACGGCAGCAGCTTTGTTCACGCCAAATGGTTTCATGGAGGCTATCTTCAGACGCGAGAGTTCAGCGCGGGACGTGAAGTCGTCTTATTCGGCCGTGTGGACTTCGATCGATATGAGTCGAAGTTTGTCTTTTTCAATCCGGAGTTCGAGCTTCTCGATGAGGGCGAGGATTCAACATCACTCGATCTCGGCCGGTACGTTCCGGTTTACGAAGAGGTCGGCGGAATCACCAGCCGCCAATTGCGGCATATCATCGCCGCCGCGTTGGCGGATCTCCCGAAAGATATCAATGACCCGCTACCTGAAGACATCCGTGCCTCACACAATTTCCCGGATCTGCGAACCTGCCTCGAACGCGTCCATTTCCCGGAAACAGACGACGACATCGGTAAATTAAATCAACGCCGCTCGCCCTACCACCGCCGTCTAATTTTCGAAGAATTCTTCCTGCTCGAGCTAATCTTCGCCCTTCGCCGACTGGAAAGCCGCTCGCGTGAAGGCGTTCGGTTTGAGACTTCGGAGCGAATCCGGCAGCTGGTAAAGATGATTCTCCCGTTCCATCCGACCGGCGCACAAAAACGGGTCTTGAAAGAAATTGTCGCCGACTTAAAAGCCCCTTACCCGATGATGCGCCTCCTGCAGGGCGATGTCGGAAGCGGCAAGACCATTGTAGCCTTCGAGGCCATTGTGATCGCCGTCGCGAATAAGTATCAGGCTGCGCTGATGGCTCCGACAGAGATCCTGGCCGAACAGCATTTCCTCAATGCAAAGCGGATTCTGACTCCATTGAGTTATCGAATCGCTGTCGTCCGCCGCGGGATCAAGAAGGCGGAGAAGCAAGAGCTGCTGGAAAAGATTGCCTCCGGCGAGATCCAGGTCATTGTCGGCACGCACGCTCTCATCGAGGAGCACACGGTCTTCAAGAACCTCGGTCTCGTGATCATCGATGAACAACATCGGTTTGGCGTTGTCCAGCGCCTGCAACTTATGGCCAAGGGCAAAAGCCCGAACACACTCGTCATGACGGCAACGCCGATCCCCCGGACGTTGGCCATGACGCTGTATGGTGACCTGGACTTGTCGGTGATCGATGAAATGCCACCCGGACGCTCCCCAATTCGAACGCTCCACGCTGTCGAGCGCGATGGGGAGAGCGTCTATCGAATGATTGCTAATGAATTGAACCAGGGCCGGCAGGCCTATGTCGTGTATCCCGTGATTGAAGAATCCGAAAAAATCGACCTGAAATCGGCCACGGAAGGATTCAAGAAGCTTTTGACGATCTTTACCGGCCGCTCTGTTGCCCTCCTGCACGGGCGTATGAAGAGCGAAGAGAAAGAGCAAACCATGGCGGCGTTTGCGGCCGGTCAGATTCATGTGCTCGTCTCGACCACGGTGATCGAAGTCGGTGTCGATGTCGCGAATGCCACCGTCATGCTCATCGAACATGCCGAGCGTTTCGGTCTGGCACAGCTTCACCAACTACGCGGCCGCGTCGGGCGCGGGGCTCACCAGTCGCTTTGTGTGTTGATGACACCGAGTCGTTTGAACGATGTTGCGCGAGAGCGCATTCGCGCGATGGTCTCGACCACTGATGGATTTCGTCTCGCCGAAGTCGATCTCGAACTCCGCGGTCCCGGCGAAATGGCTGGGACTCGCCAGTCCGGAATTCCGGAGTTCCGCGTGGCGAACCTCATCACCGATGGGGAGCTGCTCTCTCTGGCCCAGAAAGAAGCACAGCGCTTTGCGGATCGCTCTGAAGAACGTGGAAAGTTGATCGAAGCGCTATCGGGCAAAGCACGGTTGGTTACCGTAGGATAGCGTCATATCCGAATCCGGATGGATTGAAACAGTCTGGTGAACGTCTTACTTTCCATCTTCGCGTCGGACATTCTTCCTGTCTTCCTTATTGCCGGCGCGGGATTCTTGTTTGCGCACTCGAGTTCGACGCTGCCCCCACATTTGTGACAAGCGCAGTTTTTCTTTCAACGTTTCTCAGTTCGCTGACGCTGACACCACTGCTCGCCTATCTCGGATAGACGGGGGAAATTCGAGGGGCGCACCCCGAATTCGGGGTGCGCCCCTCAATTTTCGCTAGCTCTAGTTGCCTTCAGGGCCGGCCGGACGCGAACGCGCTGCCGCTGGTCCGACGGTGCGTTCGAAATCGGCTTGCGAACTCGGATTGCCGTGGATCGGCACATGCTGGGAAACATCGAGCTTGAGCCGCTTGATGTTGTTGTAGAGCGATACCGAGTTCGGGCTGACATTCTCGACCGGCGTGCCGGCCGCTGGCGGCCCCATGTCCGCGTTAATGAGAATCTTCGACTTGGGCAGATACACGATTGCCATGTCGCCCGCGTGATTGAAGCCTTCGACATGGTAGCTGATCACCGATTGATCGCCGTCGCTGATCGCATACCGGTCCCGATACGTCTCGAGCTTCCCTGGTCCGGGACCCGTCGTCGCAAATGGGAATTGCGACAGCCGGTCCGGACTGAGAGTCCGCGACTGCGGTACAAGCACGACCCTTTCGTAGAAGTTTTTGTTCAGCTCATTCGTAACAATCGTAGCGCCTTCGGCGTAGGCCGCACGGATGCCGCCTAAATGATCCCAGTGATGATGTGTGTTGACGACGTACCGGATTTGCTTGCCCGGAATGAGCCGTTTGGTTTCGGCGATCACCGCGTTGCTGCGCGCATCGTCCAACGGAGTTTCGATGATGGCCGCGAAGTCCTTGAACTCGACCGCGATGCTGTTATGCGAGCCGCCGGCGATCAGCCACACGCCATCGGCGAGTTTCGTGGTCTGAATGTTGACCTTGGGGGCCCCCGCATTGCGCACTGCGTCGGGGACCGTTAATGATGCAATCTCGACGTTCGCCTTCACGTCGCTGGCCGTGACGTCCATGTAATTCATGCCGCGCACGAGTGGATGATCGCCCTGATGCATATGGATATGGAACGGCGCCTTAATGCCATTGCCGATATCTTTCCACTCGGTGTAGCGGATCTCCACCTGCATATCGCCCATCACCGGGCTTGGAATCCAGGTGACCACGCGCTCGAGCATATTCTGCGCATTGAACTCCCCCGTCGCCCTGTACTTGCCCATTGCCGTGAAGCCGACGACCCGCAGGTTCCTGCCTGCGCCGGTAAATTCGCGATCGCTCACGGTCGCGTTCGGATCCGCGAGTGCCGCCTTGATGAAGCCATGCGGGCTGACCCAGATCATGAACTGGCGCATTTCGGCCTGATCGTTCTGAGCCTGCGGCTGGCCCTGCGCGTTCAAGTTCCAGGCGTAATTGCCGTTGACGAATGTCGTCCCCCGCTGCTCGCCGTTGATGGGAAAGCCGGCGCCGCCGCCGCGCGGCGGGTTGTTACCTTGCACACGCACCATCTCTTCTTTGGCGGCCTTGCTGCCGTAGTCGATGGTTTGCGAATAGCTCTTCATGTCCACGCGCGGCCAATCGTCCGCCGTCGTGAAATTCTGACCGAGATAGCTTATCCGGCCCGTCCCGGTGTACTGAATCCTATTGACTTTGCTCGCGCCGACGGCAGTGTCGGCCGCCTGCAGCAAGGCTCTTGCATTCTGGGCGGCTGCCGGCACCACCGCCAGCCCCAGCACGAGAGCCGATACTGCAACGAATGTCACGAGTACGTTTCTCATATCGTTCCTCCCGAAGTCTGTGAAAGATCGCAAATTTCCGCTAAGGCTATCACAAGTCGCCGCAGCGAACTATTGTGTAGGGTATGCGAATTATTTCCGGTAAGTTCAAGAGCCGCCGTTTGAAGGGGACGCCGCCTATGGGCGTCCGGCCAACGAGCGACAAGCTGCGAGAAACCTTGTTCAATGTCCTCGGCGCGCGAGTCCAGGGAGCGGTATTCCTCGACGGCTGTGCGGGAGCCGGCGCGATCGGAATCGAAGCGATTAGCCGGGGCGCCGAGTTCGTTTATTTCGTCGAACAATCCCGAAAGGCGTGCCAGATCGTACGTGAAAATTTGAACGCGCTCGAAATTCAGGAAGGATTCAAGGTAATGGAGATGGATCTCATGACAGCACTGCATGTTCTGGATACGCGCTTCGATATCGCGTTTATCGACCCACCCTACGATCGTGAAGATCTATATGAACGCGTGTTAGACGCGTTCGGAAGCGCCCCCTGTCTTGCCGCAGAGGGTCTTTTAATTCTCGAACACTCGAAGCGCAATATGCTGCCGGAAGCTTCAGGAAAGCTGAGGAAAATTCGCTCTCTTGTGCAAGGTGATGCAGCACTGGCATTCTATAGCTCTTTGGAGGACGCGTGACGAGAGCGATTTATCCCGGTTCGTTCGATCCGCTGACGTTCGGTCATGTGGACATCATCGAGCGCAGCGCCCGGTTATTCGATAACATCATCGTCGCAATTCTCACCAATGCCCAAAAGGCGCCGTTGTTCAGCGTGGACGAACGCATCGAGATCATGAACCAGATCCTCAAACCGCGCTTCCGAAACGCGGAAGTGGATGTCTTCCATGGGCTGCTCGTCGATTACGCTAGGCAGAAAAAGGCGCAGGTGATCGTCCGAGGAATTCGCGCCGTCACCGACTACGAGTACGAATTTCAAATGGCACTGATGAACCGCAGGCTGACGCCGGACATCGAGACCGTCTTCATGATGCCTGCCGAGAATTATTCTTATTTGAGCTCGCGGCTCGTGAAAGAGATTGCAGAATTGGGCGGATCCGTAAAAGGTCTCGTTCCCGAAATTGTCGAAAGCCGCCTAAAACAGAGATTCAAGAAAGAGAAGTAACCCCATGAACCTCGCAACCAGAATTTCGCGCATTTCCGTTTCGAAGACGATGGCGGTCATGGAAGCTGCCATCAAACTACGCGAGCAGGGAATCGATGTCGTGGACTTTGGCCCAGGCGAACCGGATTTCCCGACGCCGGAAAACATCAAGCAGGCAGGTATTCGTGCCATTCAGGCCGACTTTACGAAATACACGGCGATCGGCGGAATCAAGGAACTGAAGAAGGCGATCGTCGATAAACATGCGCGAGAATTTGGTTCGAAGTATGAACCCTCCGAATGCGTCGTCAATATCGGTGGCAAGCACGCCATCTTCAGCATATTTGCGGCAGTTGTAAACGAGGCTGATGACGTCGTCATCCCGACACCGTACTGGGTGACTTTCGCGGATATCGCGCGTTTTGTGGACTCGAATCCCATCTTCTTGGCCACGAAGGAATCCGACGGCTTCCGGCTGACGGCCGAAATCTTAGAGCCTGCGCTGACACCAAAGACACGACTCGTGGTTTTGAACTCTCCCAATAACCCGAGCGGCGCAGTTGTTGATGACGCGGAATTCGGCAGAATCGCCCGGCTCTGCCGCGAACGTAATGTTTATCTTCTGTCCGACGAATGCTACTCGCATTTCCTATACGATGGCCGCAAACCGTTTTCCGTTGCCTCCTACACGGACATGAAGAGTCACATCATCATCGCTGGATCCGTTTCAAAAACCTATTCCATGACCGGCTGGCGCATCGGCTACGTACTGGCCATGCCCGAGATCATCAACGCGATCGTGAAATTGCAAAGCCATTCCACCTCCAATCCAACCTCCATATCGCAGAAGGCCGCGCTGGAGGCTCTGACCGGTCCTCAGGAGTCGGTCGGCATCATGCTCGCCGAATATGCCCGGCGCAGAAAATTCGTCTTGGACCGTTTGCGCGCGATTCCCGGAGTGAAATGTGCGGAACCCGGCGGCGCTTTCTATGCCTATCCCAACATCTCAGCAGCGTTTGGGCGCGGCGGGATCCGGGACAGTGTCGATTTCTCAGCGAAGCTTCTGGAAAAGGCTCACGTCGCCGTCACACCGGGTGAAGCGTTCGGAACACGCGAGCACGTTCGGATTTCCTATGCCACTTCGATGGAACAGCTTGACAAAGGTCTCAAACGCATCCACGAGTTCACGGGAAGCCTTTGAATTACTTTTGAGCAGACTTTACCTTCCAAATCTTCCGCGTCAGCGAAGAAATGGGGATCGCGTCGATTTGTTTCCAGGCGAGCTGTTCCGGCGAAAGCCGGCCCTCAACCACGCTCACGTCCAGACGATGATGCGTGATCGTGTGATGGCATTCGCCGATTTTCTTGAATGATCCAGAGGGCAGTTCCGGATACATCGGAAATTCCCACATGCCGTCGACAGATTTCATGAGAAACCGAGTGCCCCTTCGATGAATGACCGCGAATAAATGCACCTGGACCGTGGCCGGCCGCTTTTTTACCAGGGGGATCTTCTCCTGCATTCCTGTTTTGAATGCCGCGCATGAGATTTGAAGCGGGCACAATAAGCAGCGCGGCGATCGGAACGAACAAACCTTTGCTCCCAATTCCATCAGAGCCTGATTGACAAGACGAGGCTCCCCTTCGCGGACGGCGCAAGCCGCCGCGTCCCACAGGGCTTTAGGATTGTCTTCGGTCCACCCATAAAGGCGCGAAAGCACGCGCCTGACGTTTCCGTCCACCACCGGGTAGGGTTCATTGAAAGCGATGCTGAGAATCGCGCCGGCCATGTACTGGCCGATTCCGGGAAGTCCGAGAAGCGCTTCGTAATCGGCCGGGATCTTTCCGCCATGCTTCGCCACAATCTGGCGCGCCGCCGCGATCAAATTCTTTGCGCGGCGATAGTAGCCGAGGCCGGCCCACAGCGTGAGAACTCGCTCCTCATCGGCCTTGGCGAGAGCTTCAATGGAGGGCAACTGCCGGATGAATCGTTCGTAATAGGGAAGCGCCGTCTCGACCTGCGTCTGCTGAAGCATGACTTCCGAGATCCACACCTGATACGGATCGTAAGACGTTCGCCACGGCAGCGGCCGTTGATTTTCTTCAAACCATTTGATGAGCGGCTCGAGCACTGTCTTTCATCTCGTTTTCGATTTTCTTGATCTGAACGAGGTGGGTTGGATTGAAAGGAAGAGAAGGATAGTAGCAGTTGCTTTCATGCGTGCAGAAACAGCCGTTGGCGACCCGATCGCGCCGGGCATCCATCGCGGGCGAATACCACAGCTTTGAAAAGTCCCAATTGTAGTCGCGCAGATTCGCGACCGAGTCCAGGATCTCGCAACTCGACACGGTCCCCTCATCGTAAATTACCGCGCCTGCGCTTCCCGCCCAGCACTGAAGCTGAGGCCGTCCTTCCAGAGCGGTCTTCGCGATCAGTTCGTGCATGTAGACATCGATTGCGGCCTTGAAGAAGCCCGCATCGCCGGTGTAGTTGTTCTTGATGGCGGCATGACGTGAATCTTCGCCGATGAGGCGCGAGAGCTTGTCGTACCGTGACTTGTCGATGATCAGCTCCTTCGGACGCGCCGACGGCGGCCGGATATAGTTGAAATTCACCTTGTCCGGCTTCAGCTCGTACTTGAGGAAGTCGTACCACTCGAAGATGCGATCCTGGTTGCTGTTCATGAAGCACGTGCAGGTCTGCACATCGAGCCGCGGGTGGTCTTTTTTGATGGCCTGAAGCTTCCGCGCGGTGTCGATGACGATATCCCAGCTTCCCGCTTTCTGACGGATCGCTTCGTGGTCTTCCTTCAAGCCGTCGATGCCGAGCGCGACCGTGACGTTCAGGTTCGGACATTCGTCAAGGATGCGCGTGACATCGGGAATGATCCGTTGCTGGATCTGGCCGTTCGACATCAGGTAAATCGATTCGAGCCTGTTGTTCTTGTAAAAAGCGTGAGCGATTTCGGGAAGGTCCTTTCGCGTGAAAGGTTCCCCGCCTGCAATGATCAAGACTCCAAGGTTTGCGCCAAGCGTTTCGCTGATGCGGGCTACCTGCGCTGCAGTCATTTGGAGTTTCTTGCGTGGCTTGTCGTCCAATTCGTCCGTAAAGAAGCAATGGACGCAACGCATGTCGCAGACGGAAGTAATGAGGATGTTTAGAAGGATCGGCGCAAACGGCCGCCCGGTCGCCATCCGCGCGTACCGCTTCAGAATCTCTTTATGGTGAAAATCCATGCCGCTCGAACGGGTGAGTATAGCATGGGCGCGAAGCGGCGGAGGATAGTTCAAATCTGCCGATCTGCCGCCCCCTCCGGGGCTGTTATATCCATGAACACGAACACCCAGCGCTTGCGCGCTGGGTGTCTGCTCACGCCGCTTCGCGGCTTTTCGTCGCCGCGAGGCGGCGGAAAGAGATCAGCCCAGCCCGCAAGCCTTGGGAATGCGTCTCTTCCTCCCGCGCCCAGCCCCGAAGGGGCGGCAGAAGACCCATCTCGCGCTTACTGGTTGCTGGAAACCGGTTCGGCTTTCGGGGCGTAGTAGCCTTGCTTAGTGTGCCAGGTGATCTTTCCCGAATTTTTCGGCGGATTCACTTTGACCGCAACTTCGCGGTAGGTCCCATCGAGCTTCGCATTGGTGGGGGTGTAACTGATCGTGTAATGATTGCGCAGATCGTGAGCAATATGTTTTACCAACTCTTCCACTTCGTCGATATTCTTGGGAAAGAACGCTTGCCCGCCTGTGATCTCCGCAAATTTTTGCAGGTCTTCCTTCGCTTTTTTTGAAGGAGCTTTCTTGAATAGGCCTCCGCGCTGATCGTTCTCTTCGAGCAGACCGATCGTGTAGAGCGTGACCTTCGACTGCTTCAGGACCTCAATGACTTTGTTGAATCCGTATTTGCTGACATTGTCTTCACCATCCGTGATCAGCAGCAGGGCTTTTTTGTCCTTCTTCCCGCTCTTCACGTGATCGGCGGACAGGTAGACTGCGTCATACAGAGCCGTTTCGCCTCGCGCATCGATGTTGTCCAACGCATCGATCAGATCGCCAATACTGCCGGTGAAGTCTTGTTCCAGGTATGCCGAATCATCGAAGTTCACGATGAACGTTTCGTCATCCGGATTGCTCTCGCGCACAAAGGCCAGCGCCGCGCTATTCACGCGCTCGCGCTTGTTACGCATACTCCCGCTGTTGTCGATGGTCAGTCCGAGACTCAAAGGAATATCTTCGTGCTTGAAGCTCTTAATCGTCTGCGGAACTTTGTCTTCAAAGATCTGGAAATGATCTTTCGTCAGCCCGTTGACCGGCCGGCCTTCCCGGTCGAGAACCGAAATCGGCAATTGTACTTCGAGCGTTTCGACGCTCAGGGTGTATCCCTTGTCATTTTGGTTCTTCTGGGGCTGAGGTCGTTCCTGCGCGAAGAGGACAAACGAGAATAGAACGATGACTAAAACAAAAATGGATTTCCGATACATTTCTCGAACTTCTTAATTCTTAGTCGAGGCAGCAGCGGCGTCGGCCATCGCCGCATAATATCCGGATTTCGATCGCACGTTCAGGTGCTGGATGCCCTTTGGAGGATTGATCTTCAACCGGAGCTTGCGCCACTTTCCGTCCTTCGCAGCATTCGAAGAATGATACCCGACCACGTACTGGTTCTTCAGCTCCACAGCAATCTTTGTGCAGATATCTTCCAGTTCATAGACTGAATCGGGGAAGAACGCTCGCCCTCCGGTGAGGTCCGATAATTCTTCAATCATTGCGCGGCCCGTATGGCCTGCGCCCAACTGCGAATTCCATTGGTCGACGATACCGATTGCGTATATTTGCACGTCCTGCTCTTTGACGAACTCTTTGACGTTCTGGAACGTATAACGGCTGCGATTGTCCTCGCCATCCGTGATCAGAAGGAGCGCTTTCTTCGGATTGGTGCCGGCCTTGACTTTCTCGAGGCCCACGTAGACAGCGTCGTACATTGCGGTCATGCCCTTTGCGGGCGTGAAGATCAATTTACTTTGGAGCTTGGAGACGTCGGTCGTGAAGTCGGAGGCGACCTCGGGACGATTCGCGAACTCGACAAGAAAGAATTCGTCCTCGGGATTGCCCGTCTTCAAGAATGTCACGGCGGCGTCGCGTGCCGTCGTAATTTTGTCTTTCATGCTGCCGCTAACGTCAAAAATCACGCCGATGCTGATCGCGACGTCTTCAGCAGAGAAGTACGCGATCTTCTGTTCGAACTTATCTTCCCAGATCTGAAAGTGTTCCTGGCCCAATCCGCTGACGTACCGATTGAGCGAATCCGTGACCGTAGCGTTCACAAGAACCAGATCTACATCGACTTTTAGCGTTTGAGTTGGCGGCGCTTTGTCGGCAGAGGCTTCTTGCGCGTTCTGAATCCGTCCCGCGCGGGCGACCACCAAAGCGGGAACTGCGATTACGAAGAACGCAGCTGCCATGAAAATCCAGCTTTTGCGAGTCATTGGCCCCATCTCCTTGGGTTGCCCTGCTGGGTATCTCCTTTGAAGTAATCACATTATAAGAAGGTGTCCTCCAGGAAAGCAACCGGGATCAGTCATCTATTTTCGGAAAATCTCCACCAAGCCTCCACACCGACGGCTGCAAGTTTTCTGCCAAAGGACCTGCGGTGTCCTGGAGGTCATGTTAAGATGAAGTGCGGTGTTTTGATGAAGGTTGACGCCGCAATTGCAATCATCCCCGCCCGATATCATTCCACTCGTTTCCCCGGAAAACCGATAGCCGAAATCGAAGGAAAACCATTGATAGAGTATGTTTACAAGCGCGTCGAGAAGGCCGCTTT
This sequence comes from Acidobacteriota bacterium, assembly GCA_003223875.1. Lineage (GTDB taxonomy): Bacteria > Acidobacteriota > Terriglobia > 20CM-2-55-15 > 20CM-2-55-15 > 20CM-2-55-15. The sequence continues at coordinate 25,348 of QHWY01000229.1, forward strand.
GGTAAGCCGGATTGCTGTGGCTACCGATGATCGGAGGATCGCTCAGGCCGTTCGGAGCTTCGGCGGGACCGCTATCATGACCCGAAGTGACCATCCGAGTGGTACTGATCGGTTGGCAGAAGCCGTCGAGGGACTTTCCGAGGACACACTCATCGTGAACGTTCAGGGAGATGAACCAATGATCGATCCGGGCGACATCGACCGGGCAATCGCGGCAGCCCGCACTCGTGACGCGGAAATGGTCACTCTGATGACAAAAATCGCCAGCCCAGACGCCGTCGATCCCAACCGGGTCAAAGTAGTCACGGACCGGAATGGAATGGCTTTGTATTTTTCGCGTTCAAAAATTCCTTCGAGAGGGACCTGTTTTCTCCATGTGGGTCTGTACGTTTACTCGGCCGGTTTTTTGAAAAAATTTACAAAACTGGAACGGACGCCACTCGAAGTCGCAGAAGGTTTGGAGCAGCTACGCGCGCTGGAACATGGATACCGTATTCGTGTGGTCCAGGTCGAAAGCGAGTCTTGGGGCATTGATACACCGGAAGATCTGGAAAGATTTAAGAAAATTCGGGGTCAGACGGGTGAATTCCCTATTTTCCAAACGAAGAGCTTGAACCGGAAAATAGGGAATTCACCCGTCTGACCCCGAATTTTCGGGAGAATCAATGGATAAAAAATTCATCTTCGTGACCGGAGGAGTTGTCTCATCGCTGGGTAAAGGCTTGGCCTCGGCGTCCATCGGTTGCCTGCTGGAGAGCCGCGGGTTCACAGTCAACCTGCTGAAATTCGATCCTTATTTAAATGTCGATCCGGGAACGATGAGCCCGTACCAACACGGCGAGGTCTATGTCACCGACGACGGCGCGGAAACGGACCTGGACCTCGGTCATTACGAGCGCTATACCCACGCCGAGCTCGGCCGAAAAAACAATCTGACGACCGGCCGCATTTACGAAACGATTATTCAAAAGGAGCGGCGCGGGGATTATCTGGGCAAAACCGTTCAGGTGATTCCGCACGTCACCAACGAAATCAAAGCCGCCATTCATCGCGTATCCGAGAACGTCGACGTCACTATCGTGGAAGTCGGCGGCACTGTGGGCGACATCGAGTCGTTGCCTTTCCTGGAAGCGCTCCGGCAGATGCGCCAGGACGTCGGCCGCGACAACTCCGTTTTCGTTCACCTCACGCTCGTGCCATTCATACCAACCGCAGGTGAGTTGAAAACGAAACCCACACAACACAGTGTGAAAGAATTGCTCGAAATCGGCATTCAAGCCGACGTGCTGTTGTGCCGTACGGATCGGTTCCTTTCAGCCGATATGAAGGCAAAGATTGCGCTCTTCTGCAACGTGTCGGAACGAGCAGTCATCACGGCGAAAGACGTTGCGAGTGTTTATGAAGTTCCCCTGGTCTATGCGTTAGAAGGCCTCGATGACGAGATCGTGCGGCTGCTCCATTTAGCCCAGACGGAGCGCCGGATGCGGGATTGGGAAGCGCTTGTCGAACGCGTGCACCATCCGATCGACGAAGTGTCGATTGGTGTGGTCGGCAAATACGTCGAACTGGAGGATGCGTACAAGAGCCTGCGCGAAGCGCTGGTCCATGGCGGACTCGTGCATAATCTCCGCACGAAGATCGATTGGATCGAAGCCGAAAGCCTGGAAAAGGGCGGCGAACCCTCCAAGCTCCGTCAGTTCGACGGATTCTTGGTCCCCGGTGGATTTGGGAAGCGCGGCATTCCGGGAATGGTGCGCGCGATCCAATTCGCGCGCGAACAAAAGGTCCCCTATTTCGGCATTTGCCTGGGCATGCAGTGCGCCGTCATCGAATTTGCTCAGAATGTTTGCGGACTGCATCAGGCGAACAGCACCGAGTTCGATGCGAACACGCCGTACCCGGTCATTTACAAGCTCCGCGATCTGCTCGGCGTCGACACTATCGGCGGTACTATGCGTTTGGGAGCTTATCCGGCGCAGCTCAAGGGAGGTTCTCTCGCGAACCGTGTTTACGGATCCGATATGATTTCGGAGAGGCATCGTCATCGGTATGAATTCAATCGGCAATTCGAGCAAGTCCTGACGGATCACGGATTGGTCATCTCCGGCGTTTCTCCCGATAAGAACTTCGTTGAAATCATCGAGATTTCCGATCATCCCTGGTTCCTCGCCTGCCAGTTCCATCCCGAATTCAAGTCGAAACCGCTGGCGGCGCATCCTTTGTTCTCATCCTTTATTAACGCTTCGTATGAGCATCGTCTGGCGCGTACAAAGACCGGGCAGTTGGCCATGAAATGAGATACTCGATACCGGACTTTGGTCTCGACCTGTCGGGCGATCTGTTTCTCATCGCGGGGCCTTGCGTCATCGAGAGCCGCGAACACGTGCTGTTCATGGCGTCGGAGCTGAAGAAGATCACGTCGGCCTGCCGAGTTCCGTTCGTTTTCAAGGCTTCTTACGATAAGGCGAACCGTACATCGATCAAATCGTTTCGCGGTCCAGGGCTTCGCGAGGGTCTCGACATCCTGGGCGAAGTTCGGCAGAAGATCGGTGTGCCGGTCCTTTCCGACGTACACGAACCTTCTCAATGCGAGATCGCAGGCGAGGTTCTCGACATTCTTCAGATTCCCGCATTCCTTTCCCGGCAGACGGACCTCATTGTTGCCGCCGCCCGTACCGGAAAAATCGTGAACGTGAAGAAGGGTCAGTTCCTAGCGCCGTGGGAGATGAAGAACGTTGTCCAGAAAATGCGTGAGGCGGGGAACGAACAGCTGTTGCTGACGGAGCGCGGCGCGTCGTTCGGCTACAACAATCTGGTGGTCGACTTCCGCAGCTTTCCGATCATGCAAAATTTCGGCTGCCCGGTCGTCTTCGATGTGACGCACAGTCTGCAGCTTCCCGGCAGTCAAGGTCAAAGCTCGGGCGGTCAGCCTGAATACATTCCGCATCTGGCCCGGGCCGGAGTCGCCGCCGGTATCGATGGTCTGTTCATGGAGATTCACGACGATCCGGCAAAGGCATTATCGGATGGTCCGAATGCGCTCCGTCTCTCGCTCCTGCCGGCTCTGCTCGAACAACTGGTCGAAATCCGAAAATGCCTGAAAAAAAACATAACGCGAAGTTGTCGAGTGATCAGAGCGCAGGATTAGGTCGAGTTGAGAGAGACCCATTCCCCTCCTCGCAGAGGAGGGGAATCACTACCCCTTCCTCACACCTCGATCCGTGCCTCCATCGTGATCTTCGCATTCAACAGCTTTGAAATCGGGCAACCGGCCTTCGCATTCTCCGCCGCGGTCTGAACCTTCGCGCGATCGGCGCCAGGGGCTTTGATCGTCACGGCGAGATGGCTCGTCGTCACCGAGAATCCGTCTCCCACTTTTTCCAGCGCCACCGTCGCCGTCGCCGAGATGTTCTGCGCTTTGATTCCGACGCCATCGAGCTGAGCCGAGGTCGCCATCGCAAAGCAGCTCGCGTGCGCCGCAGCAATCAATTCCTCCGGATTAGTTCCTCTTTCCTCTTCGAATCGTTTCGAGAACGAATAAGCCACATTCGACAGCACACCACTGTCGGTCGAAACCGTGCCCTTGCCGTCTTTCAAACCGCCTTGCCAGGCCGCAGAAGCTTTACGTTTCACAGAGTCCTCCTCAGGTTGAGATCAATCCCAATAGCTTATATATTCTTAAGCATTATGAAAACCCATCTTGCAACAGTCCTGTGTCTGTTTCTGACTTTTTCGGCTTGCGCCAGCGCGCGGACCAGCGGAAACGACACCGGTGTGGCCACCGGCGCCGATGCGAAGAAATTCATGGACGACGTGAATGAAACCTTGCTCAAGCTAGGAGTCGAAGGCAGCCAGGCCGGATGGGTTTCCGAGACCTACATCACCGACGACACGTCGGCTTTGAATGCCCGCGCCAATCAACGCCTCATCGATGCCACGGCAAGGTTTTCGAAGGACTCCGTCAAATTCGACAAGCTCGAACTGGCTCCCGACCTCCGGCGAGAACTGAACCTTCTTAAAGTTTCTCTCGTCATGGCCACGCCTTCGGATCCCAAAGAGGGCGAAGAGCTCACCAGGATTGCCGCGAATCTGGATGCGGAGTACGGCAAAGGCAAGTGGTGCCCGGAGGCGAAGAAGCCGGACACATGCCTCGACATCAACAAGATCACCGACATCATGCGCGAGTCTCGCGACGAGAAAAAGCTGCGCATGGCCTGGGAAGGCTGGCACACGATTTCGCCGCCGATGCGCAAGGATTACGTTCGCTTCGTGGACCTATCTAACAAAGGCGCAAAAGAACTCGGCTTTGCGGACACCGGCGCCATGTGGCGAGCCAAATACGACATGCCTCCGGATGAGTTCACGAAAGAACTGGACCGGCTGTGGGGCCAGGTTCGGCCGTTGTATTTGAAGCTCCATGCCTATGTGCGTATGAAGCTTCGCGACAAATACGGCGACATCGTTCCTGCAAACGGTCCGCTCCCGGCGCATCTTCTCGGCAATATTTGGGCTCAGGACTGGACCAATGTCTATCCCCTGGTTGCACCCGCTAACGCGGATCCCGGTTATAACCTGACGGAAATTCTGAAACGCCGCAACATGATGGCGGTCGAGATGGTCAAGGCAGGCGAACGCTTCTACACATCGATCGGCTTCGCCCCGCTGCCGCAGACCTTCTGGGAACGTTCGATGTTCCTGAAGCCTCGCGACCGCGAAGTGGTATGCCATGCGAGCGCGTGGGATATCGATTTCCTCGAGGACGTACGCATCAAGATGTGTATCCAGCCGACGAGTGAGGACTTCCAAACCATCCACCACGAGCTGGGCCACAACTTCTACCAGCGGGCATATAAGGATCTGCCCGTCATCTTCCGTGACAGCGCAAACGATGGTTTCCATGAAGCGATAGGCGACACCATCGCGTTATCGGTCACTCCGGAATACCTGGTGAAGATCGGATTACTCGGTAAAGCGCCGGACGCTTCTCGGGATATCGGCTTGCTCCTCGATAAGGCTCTCGAGAAGATCGCGTTTCTTCCATTCGGTTTGTTGATCGATCAGTGGCGGTGGAAAGTTTTTTCCGGAGAGATCAAGCCTGAGGATTACAACAAGGCGTGGTGGGATCTTCGGTTGAAGTATCAGGGCGTCGCGCCGGTCAGCCCGCGCGGAGAAGAATTTTTCGATCCCGGCGCGAAGTATCACGTCGCGGGGAATGTTCCTTATACGCGCTATTTTCTTGCATTCATTCTTCAATTCCAATTCCATCGGGCTCTTTCGCAAGCGGCGAACTGCGCGCTGCCGATTCATCGCTGCTCGATCTATGAAAGTGCGGAGGCCGGCAAGAAGCTGAACGCGATGCTTTCGATGGGCCTCTCGCGTCCCTGGCCCGAGGCTTTGGAGAAGATTGCCGGCACGAGACAAATGGACGCGACTGCCATTCTGGATTACTTCAAGCCTCTTGATGCGTGGCTCGATGAGCAAATCAAAGGAAAGCCGATCGGCTGGTGAAATGGGAGCCTCCCTTGAGGATCTCGAGGTTTGGGTCATTGACGCTCGCGCACATACCTTAGATATCGTGCGCGATCTTTCGGACGAGCAATTTCGCGTACCTTTGCTGCGCACCATCAATCCGTTTCTTTGGGAGATCGGACACATCGCGTACTTTCAGGAATACTGGGTTCTGCGGCACGCTGCGGGCTGTCATCCCATCCGTCCCGACGGTGATTCCCTTTACGACTCCGCCAAGATCGCCCACGATACTCGCTGGAATCTCCCGCTGCCGTCGCTCCCCCAGACGATCCACTATATGTTGGAAGTTCGCGACCGCGTCCTGAATTCCATCAGCACGAGTTCGTTCGATTTTTCGCGGGACACCTATTTTGTGCTTTTATCTGTCTTCCATGAAGACATGCACGATGAGGCGTTGCTCATTACGCGTCAGACTCTGGGCCACCGGTTTCCGACCGCACTAGAACGAGCAGATGCCCCTCCGGTACCGGTTTCGGCGGTGGGTGATGTGTGTATTCCTGCAGGTGAATACACGGTTGGATCCACAGGCGACGAAGGATTCATCTTCGATAACGAGAAGTGGGCTCACACGGTCAATGTCCCCGCGTTTCGTATCTCCCGTTCGCTCGTGACGCAAACCGAGTTCTTGAACTTCGTCGAAGCGACCGGTGCTTCGCCGCCGATCTATTGGAAGCGCGACGAAGATGGGAATTGGCTGCGCCGCCACTTCGCCGAATGGATTCCTTTGGAGCCGGACCGGCCGGTCTCCAACATCTCGTGGTTCGAAGCCGACGCTTACTGCCGCTGGGCCTGCCGCCGCTTGCCGACCGAACTTGAATGGGAAATCGCCGCTCGCCACGGCGGATGCGATCAGATGTTCGGCAGCGTCTGGCAATGGACGTCGAGCGACTTCCTTCCATATCCCGGCTTTTCCGAAGACCCCTACAAGGAGTACTCGAGCCCGTGGTTCCGAACCCATAAGACGCTGCGTGGAGCCGCCTTCACGACGCGTGCACGCATGATGCGTCCCGCATATCGGAATTTCTACACGCCGGAACGATCCGACATTTGGGCTGGCCTGCGTACCTGCGCGCTCGAGTCGTGAAGTTCTTCATCGTAACGCCGGAAGCGCCGCGCTCCACACTCGGAAACGCCGTAACGGCAAATCGTTGGGCGGAGATTCTGCGCGAATTGGGTCACGAGGTCGCTGTCGCGACACAATGGAAGCCCGGCGCCGACGAAGAATGCGATGTCATGATCGGGTTGCATGCGCGTCGCAGTTTCCCCAGCATCGAGCGGTTCCACCGAGTCCATCCCGGTGTGCCTTTGATCGTGGCCATGACTGGTACCGATCTTTACGGGGATCTACCTGCCGGAAATCCCGAAGCGCAACGGTCGATCGAGCTTGCTACGCGAATCGTTGTTCTGCAGGAAGCCGGGCTCGAGGGATTGCCCGAAGGATTGCGAGGAAAGGTTTCAGTGATCTACCAATCAGCGATAGCGCCGGCGAATCCTCGGCCGCCGCGGCAAGATTGTTTGGAGGTTTGCGTCTTGAGCCATCTTCGCGACGTGAAAGATCCGCTTCTGGCCGCGAATGCTGCCCGGCTTTTGCCGGATCGATCGCGCGTCCGCGTTGTTCATGCCGGGCGCGCGCTCAGTTCGGATTGGGAGCAGGCTGCGCGGGAGGAGGAGCGCAAGAATCCACGATACGAGTGGCTCGGCGACTTGCCCCACGAGGAGGCCATGTACCTCCTGTCAGGCTCGCGATACCTGGTCCTCTCGTCTTTGATGGAGGGCGGCGCCAGCGTCATTGCTGAAGCCGTCGCCTGCGGCATTCCCGTTCTGTGTTCCAAAATCCCCGGTAACATCGGAATGCTGGGCGCCGATTATTGGGGCTACTTTTCGCCGCGCGGTCTTGGGGAGCTCGCAGAAATGCTTGGCCTCCTAGAGAGCACACCTAGCACGCACGAGGATCTTCGCCAGCATATTCTCACCCTTCAACCGCGGTTCTCTCCCACACAAGAACCCACTTCTTGGCGCCGGCTGCTGGCTGCGCTGTGACGCAAAAATCTTGAGGGAGGCCTACTTTCCGCCAACCACGGCGATTCCCTGTACCTCCACCAACAACCCCGGAACCGCAAGACCGGTAACCGTGATCAGCGCGCTCGCCGGAAAGCACTCTTTAAAAATTTCCTTCCGGATCGCCACAAACCGATCGCCATTCCGCGCATCGGTGATGAACACCGTCATCGTCACCATGTCCTTGAGCGTTCCGCCTTGCGCTTTCAGTGTCTTCTCGATGGATGCAAATACATCCCGCACCTGTGCATCAAAGTTCGCCACTGGTGGAAGCGACGCCGTCTGCCCTCCAAGCCAAAGAACCTTTCCGCCTTCCGTTGTCACAGCACGCGAGAATGCGCGCTCTTGCGCCCGCGCATCCGGCGCATAACATTGTTTGGCATCCGCGGGCGCCGCCCACAGTACCACTGAAAGCCCCGCAACAATTCCAATCAAGCGACTGATCTGCCCCGTCGTCATCGATTCCTCCTGTTTTTGGTTTACGCGATTGTATTACGAAACCTGGGCGTCTGCCGGTGACGCGTCGCTTGCTCATAAGCAAATCCGATCTTGATCAGCGTCGGCTCGCTCCATGCGCGGCCAAAAAACGATATTCCAACCGGGAGGCCGCCGACAGAACCACACGGCACAGTGATGTTCGGATATCCCGCAACTGCCGCCGGAGTCGAGCTGCCGCCGGTGAAGTGATCGCCATTCAGGTGGTCTGTCACCCAGGCAGGACTGTTCGTCGGCGCGATGATTGCGTCCAGCCTGTTTTTGGTCATGACCATGTCGATGCCCTGCTCGCGCGCGAGTTGCTGGATTGTTTTCAAGGCCTCCACATATTTCGAATCCGTGAGCGGGCCCTTCTCTTCTGCCTGGATGAACAACTCCTGACCGAAATACTGGAGTTCTTGATCCGCATGCTTCTCGTTGAATTCAATAACGTCCTGCAGCGTCTTTACCGGGGCTTTTGGACCAAGCGAAGCCAGGTATGCGTTGAGGTTCGCTTTCAACTCATACAACATCAACATCACTTCGGTGTCGTCCGCATTTTTCAGTGAATCGACATTGGCGGGATCGATGACGGCTGCGCCGCCTGTCTTGAGCACATCGATCGCACTCTCCATGAGCTTGTCTACAGATGGATGGAATCCAAAATGAGAACGTGAAACACCGATGCGCATGCCCTTTAAGCCATTCGGATCGAGGAATGCGGTGTAATCCGTTCGTGCGTCCACTTCAGCCAAGGCGCCGAGAAGAATGGCGGCATCTGTGACCGTGCGGCACATCGGTCCGGCTGTGTCCTGGTTGTGAGAAATCGGAATGATACCGGCGCGGCTAATCAAGCCGACAGTGGGCTTGATACCGACAATGCCGCAAGTGCCTGATGGACACACGATCGAACCGTCGGTTTCTGTCCCGACAGACAAGGCCGTCAGATTCGCCGAGGTCGCTGCTGCCGACCCCGAGCTCGAGCCGCACGGATTACGATCTAGAGCATAGGGATTCTTGCACTGGCCGCCTCTGGCGCTCCATCCGCTGGACGATCGAAGCGATCGGATGTTCGCCCATTCGCTGAGATTGGCTTTGCCAAGGATGATCGCTCCGGAATCGCGAAGTCGTTTTGCCACCGTGGAGTCCTCGGGCGGAATGGATCCTTCCAGAGCAAGCGAGCCGGCGGTCGTCGTCATCCGGTCTGCCGTGTCGATGTTGTCTTTGACCAGCACAGGAATTCCATGCAAAGGGCCGCGCGGACCTTTGGCTTTGCGTTCCGCATCAAGCGCATCGGCAATTTGAAGCGCGTCAGGATTTAATTCGATGATCGAGTGCAGCTCCGGCCCCTGCTTGTCGACTGCCGCAATCCGCGCGAGATATAGCTCAGTAATCGAGCGCGCCGTATACCATCCCGACTTCATCCCACCCTGAAGTGCCGCCACTGTTGCTTCTTCCAACTCGAACGGCGGCAGGTCCGATGTATTCTGACGCCCGGGATTCTTTCGGGTAGCTGAGCACCCCAACGCTGCCATCGTTCCTGCTGCCAGTGAAGCCGCCACAAAGCGTCTGCGGTCCATGCTCTCCTCTGATCCGGCGTAGTTTATACCGAAGGAGCTTGATAGTTTGAACGCGGGCTGATAACGTTCACACATCCAAGCAACGGGAAATCCAGCTCAACAGGGAGGAATCCGTGAAGACAAGTGTGTTGGTAACTTTATTGTTCGTTTTGACGCTGACCTTAGGCACCGCGGCGGCTCAACCGGCCCCGTTCAACGACGTCGGCGTAACGATGGGTCACTGGCATATCGCCTCGAAGGACGTGGAAGCAAACAAAAAACTGTTTCTTGCGATGGGCGGCAAATTGTTCACGCCCGGCGGAAACCCGCTGATCATGTTTCCCGGCCTCTACATCAATTTGAACCTCGGGAATGAGAAAGGAGATGGGGGCACGCAGGGTTCGGTAGTGAACCATGTCGGCTTCATCGTCAACAACGTCCAGCAGCGCGTCGCCCAGTGGAAGGCCGCGGGTGTGAAGGTGCTTCCGGGTAACAACAACCGGCCGGACCAGGCTTTCGTCGAGACGCCGGACGGCGTGCGCATCGAAATCCTGGAAGACAAAACGCAGTCCATGCCGGTCCGAAATGAACACGTTCACTTTTTCCTGCCGGAAAATGAAATCCCCAAAGCGCAAGCCTGGTATGCAAAGACCTTCGGCGGGAAACCGGGCACCCGCAATAACGGCCCGGTCGTGGACCTTCCGGGAGTACAGCTCCGGTTCAACAAGGCCGACGCGAAACAGGCGGCCACGCGAGGGCGCGTGCTGGACCACATTGGTTTTGACGTGAAGGACCATGCAGCCTTCGTGAAGAAGATCCAGGCAGAAGGCATCAAGCTCGACGAGCCGGTCCGTAAGTCTCCCACCGGCAGCACCATCACCTACATCACTGATCCGTGGGGTACCCGCATCGAGATTGTCCAACGGGCACCATTAGGACCGGCGGTGCAGCCGTAACCTGGACCCGAGGGCCTGCTCTGCTTGCGTCGCCGATATGTCCCCGTCAATCGTTGCGATTGCAGGACATATAAGGCTGCGGCGAAACAAGTGGTCCGGCAACAGCGCTGCTGCCGCGTTTGCAGCGCAGCCAAACGCGGCAGCAGCGCAGCAAACGCGGCAGCAGCGCAGCAAACGCGGCAGCAGCGCAGCAAACGCGGCAGCAGCGCAGCAAACGCGGCAGCAGCGCAGCAAACGCGGCAGCATCGCAGCAAACGCGGCAGCAGCACAGCAAACACGGAAGCAGCGCAGCAAACGCGGCACGGCAACAGCACTGCTGCCGCGTTTGCAGCGCAGCAAACGCGGCAGCAACGCAGCAAACGCGGCAGCAACGCAGCAAACGCGACAGCAACGCAGCAAACGCGGCAGCAACGCAGCAAACGCGGGAACAGCACTGCAAATGTGGCCACAAGGCTGGAAATGCGGTAGCAGTGTTGCTTTTTCGAAAGCAACGTTGGATTTGCGGCAGCAGTGCTAATTTTTCAAAAGGAACACTGCAAACGTGCCAACACTGTTCCTTTTCTGTTAACGTGTTGATTTTGTTGATCCGATTTCAAATCCCGCGTCGCCTTCTCATTGAGCTTCATTTTCCCTGTTGTAAATGATGGAGAGTGATAGAGGGACAGTCGAGCAGAACTGGTTGAAACGAGGATTCACCTGCGGTTTAGGGACCGACCCCGCCGGGCAGCGGTGGGAAGGGTTTCGTTCACAACACCGACGAACTCGTGATGGTTATCGATGGCGACGTGGAATTTGAGATCTCTGGCATGGTCTATCATCCGAGACCCGGCGAAGAGCTGTTCATTCCCTCCGGTGCCGTTCACTCCGTACGAATTATCGGGCGCACAACTGCGCACTGGCTGTACGGCTATCGGCGATAAAGTCGTTCGATGATTAACGTTTAGTAAGGTCGCCTAGCTTCTTCCGCACAGCTTCAAGCGTTTGCGCCAAAGATTCGGCATTTTTCTCCACGCCCTTCATTCGGGAATCGCGCGCGGATTTCCGCAGATTTTGTAACTCCTCGATAAGGGACAGCAATTGCGCCTCAAGGCCCGGGACGTTGGACGTCAGCTTTGCGTGGTCCTCGCTCGTCAGATGATTTCCGTCCGCAGGGCGAAATCGGCTTATGGCCGCAGTCAACTCACGGACTTTTTCGCCCAGAACACGGAATTGCTCCAATTTTTCCCTTTGCTCGTTCCGACGGATATTGAAAAGCTCAGCCTGACGGGACACTCCCTCGGCAACGGCCTCAGCTCGTGCTTGGCTCTCCTGTAATTGTCTGGATAAGTTACTCACCTCCTCGGAAATGCCTTGTCCACATTCCGTGAAGCGCGTCATGAGCTTCTGAATGTATTCAACGTCGATATCCGACGTCATATCCGTGGAATTGATCTTCGTGCCGACACGCTCGAGTTCGGTAAGGTGGCCATCCAAAGCCAGGACGCACTTAACTAGAGGGGAATCCCTTTTAATCTTATTCGACATAGTGCATTAAGACTTGTGGACATTGCCCATTAGTATAGGTGGACCGTCGACAGCCGAACAACGACACTTAGGTTTTCTCAAGCCCATTTGATCAATTGTGCAACATACGGTAAGCTCGTTGGTTAAGCGGGAGTAATTCAGCGGTAGAATGCCAGCTTCCCAAGCTGGACGTCGCCGGTTCGATCCCGGT
>QHWY01000065.1 GCA_003223875.1 Acidobacteriota bacterium
CCAAGGCGCGACGCCGGGCGTAAGAGAACTCGCCGCCGCGTTCTCGCGTGCGAGCGGGCACAATGTCACCGTCATCCAGGCAGACGACGCCGTTCTGCAGCAGAGACTCAACGACGGCAAGGCTGATCTCATCACCGGAAATCCCGGCCCGATCGACGAGCTCGTCAGAAACGGTAAAGTCGTGGCCAGCACGGTGACGCCATTCGTGCGCGCCGGTCTCGGGCTTTCGGTACGGGCCGGCGCGCCCAAACCCGACATCAGCACGGTGGAAGTCTATAAGGCGACGTTGGTCGCGGCCAAATCGATCGGCTATTCGCGCGGCTGCAGCGGCACGAATGTCGGAGAGGGGATCGCGCAACTCGGCCTCACCGAGCAGTTTAAGGACAAGACGATTTTCACCACCAGCGGTCCCGTTACCGACTATCTGGCGCGCGGCGACTTCGAGATCGGCATTCAGCAGACCAACATCATGGTCGGCGTGCCTGGAACGGATTATGTCGGGCCATTGCCCGGCTTTCTGAACAAGCCGTGCCCATCGAGTGTCGGTCTGTTGACGAACTCGAAGGAGCCGGAGGCCGCGCGCGCGATGATCCGGTTCATGATTTCGCCGGAGGCCGCGCCGCTGCTCCGCAAAACCTACGTGGAACCCTTCCACCCTTGAGACCGGCGTTTCGGAGAGGATAGATCTTTTGTAAATTTATCAGGCGTTGGTCCATCGAGTTGCGGGCGCGGATAAAGCCCGCCGTCGAATCGGATCGCTATGCGGCGAACTACTTCCACACCTTCGCCCAAGTTCATGGCTGGATATCGGACTCATTCAGTCAGCGATGGAGAACATGTTACTTCCACGCGGTGTTCCGTGCGGTCGTCAACGAGAGCGACGAACGTTCCATGTTGCATGACACCATCCAGCGTCACGCTGGTTGCCGTTTGTCCATGACGTGCGCATCGAACCATGATGTGGTAAACGGTCTCTCGACAGCGGTAGTGCACCACGAATGAATCCCACGTTGAAGGAAAGTGAGGCGCAAAGTACAGCTTGTCCACCTCCAGGCGAAGGCCGAGGAGCGACTCCATGATGAGACGGTACATCCAGCCGGCCGATCCCGTATACCATGTCCATCCGCCCCGGCCCGTATGGGGCGGTAATGCATAAACGTCCGCGGCTACGACATAGGGTTCTACCCGGTACGCCGCAATTGCTTCTGATGATCCACCGTGGTTTACAGGATTGATCATGGCGAGTAGTTCCCATGCCCGATGACCATCGCCGAGCGCGGCGAATGCCATTGCCGACCAGATTGCGGCATGAGTGTACTGGCCGCCGTTCTCTCGCACTCCTGGAACATACCCTTTTATGTAGCCTGGATCTAACGTGGATTTATCAAATGGAGGGTCCAGCAACTGGACCAACATCTTGTCTCGCCGAACTAGGCGCTTATCCACAGCTTCCATTGCAATACGCGAACGCTCCAGATCGCTCGCTCTCGAAAGAACAGACCAGCTTTGGGCAATCGAATCGATCTGACATTCGGTATTGATCGCCGATCCCAGGGCGGAGCCGTCGTCGAAGTACGCCCGCCGGTACCATTCACCGTCCCAACCGTGCTGCTTGATATTCTTTCGAAGCTGCGTCGCTTCGTTCAGGCAACGTTGCGAGAACAAGCTGCCACCGCGCATATGTGCCATATCTGTGAACCGCAGGAGCACTTCATAAAGAAAGAATCCCAACCAGATGCTTTCGCCCTTACCGTGCTTACCCACGAGATTCATTCCGTCGTTCCAGTCGCCGGAACCCATGAGTGGAAGACCATGTTCACCAAATCGAAGTCCACACAGGATGGCGCGCACACAATGATCGTATAGTGTCGCGGTAGCCTCGGAACGGACAGGCAAATCGTAATAAGAGTCTTCATCTGCTTTTATGCCACGGCCTTCAATGAAATGGATAGGTTCATCCAAAACGGTGGTGTCCCCAGTCGCGGTGACGTAGCGGCAGACGGCCAAGGGCAGCCAGAGATAGTCATCGGAGCAACGCGTACGGACGCCACGGCCTGAAGGTGGATGCCACCAGTGCTGCACGTCGCCTTCACGAAACTGATGCCCTGCGCATAGAAGCAAGTGTTCGCGCACCAGACGGGGTTCTGAATAGATGAGCGCCATTACGTCCTGCAATTGATCGCGAAAGCCGAAGGCGCCTCCCGGCTGATAGAAACCGCTACGCGCCCAGAAACGGCATGCGAGGGTTTGATATATGAGCCAGCCGTTGACCAGAACGTTGATCGAGGGATCGGGCGTCTCGACATGCACGGCGCCGAGCGTCCGATTCCAATAATCCCACACTCGTTCGAGCGCGCTACGCGCAGCGCCAGATCCTCGAAATTGATGGGCTAGGCTGTGGGCCTCATCGGCACTTCGCCCGACTCCAAGCGTGAAAACGATTTCCCGCTCCTGACCGTCTTCCAGATCGAATGGAACACGAATAGCCGCACAGGGGTCCAGACCTGCACCGACTCTTCCCGAAAGGTGTGAGAGGCTCATGGCTGCCGGATCCGAGAGCGTTCCATTGCGCCCTAAGAATTCAGCCCGGTCACCACACATGGTACAGGATGCGCCATCAATGACATCACCGACGGCCAGGAACGCGACGCGATCTGCGAATTCCGTGCTGTATGGATTGTGAGCAAACATGGCGTCCGTGTTGGCGTTAATTTCGGTAGCCACGTACATCATCGACTTCGATCGCAGGTCTCCAAGCACCCATTCGATATAACCCGTAACAGAGAGCCGGCGCGGCCGGTCGGAATCGTTCCGCAGCCGGATGACAGCGAACTTGATGGATGCGTCGATGGAAACATAAACCCAGAGTTCAGCGCGAATGCCGTCTTCCGCATGTTCAAAGACGCTGTAGCCGAAGCCGTGACGTGCAACATACGGCGTGTCGCCCCCGCAGGGCAATAACGTAGGCGACCAGAAGTAGCCGCTTTCTTCATCCCGAATGTAAAAGGCTTCGCCATTCGAATCGCTCACGGGATCGTTCGACCATGGAGTCAGGCGAAACTCGTGCGCATTTTCACTCCACGTGTTGGCGCCCCCGCTCTCTGAGACGATGGTTCCGAAAGAATGGTTCGCTATCACATTCACCCATGGAACTGGTGTCATGTCATCGCGTGTGGTCGTTATGACGTACTCGCGGCCATCCGCTGTGAATCCACCAACGCCGTTGAAGAAAATCAGGTCACGCTTTGTTTCTTCGGGCGTCGCCCTATCAGGCTCGCGCTTCTTCTCTTGTGGCTTCGCCCTATCGGGCTCGCGCTTCTTCTCTTGTGGCTTCGCCCTATCGGGCTCGCGCTTCGCGCCGGCGCCGATTCCAACGGGGAGACGGACCTTGCTGAGCTGTTCTACAAGTGAACCATCGCTATCGGCAATAATCACGCGAGCGACGGCTTGGAGCAGAATTCGATCCTCAGCAGCGATATGGTCGGCGAGTTTTACGAGGATGCGGCCACGGCGGTCATCGGTGTCGGCTTCGATGCCGGCGGCAATCAAAGCCATGATCTGGTCGTGGAGCGGCTGTCGATAGCCCGCCTGATCCTCGTTCCAGATCACGAGGTCAACGGCAAGTCCTTTTAGCCGCCAGTACGCGTGCGCCTTCACGAGCTGCCGTACAAGATCGAAGTTAGTTGGGTCCGCGATTCGAAGCAACACGATTGGCAAATCGCCGGAGATCGTATAGCCCCACAGGCCGGACTGATTGCGGCGGTTCTTGGAAAGAACACTCTCAGGGGCACGCAGCCATGAGTTGGCATAGATAACAGAACCGGCAAGTCGTGCGTAAAGCTGCGCGTCACCTTC
This sequence comes from Acidobacteriota bacterium, assembly GCA_003223875.1. Taxonomy (GTDB): domain Bacteria; phylum Acidobacteriota; class Terriglobia; order 20CM-2-55-15; family 20CM-2-55-15; genus 20CM-2-55-15. Next base: position 3,856 of record QHWY01000065.1, read on the forward strand.
TGTGGCATTGATCTGCCGCAACAAAACCTGGCTATGGGTCCACGCAAGGTCAAATGTGCGATCGGCAAAACTTGGGTCTTGGTATTTGTTGATCAGCTCCATGCATAAGCTTTTCGTCTCGCCTATGCCGGTGACGATGTTGATGCTGACAACCTCCTCAGGATCGAGGATGATCCGACACCGGATCGCCACAATCGGATCGAGGACAGAACCATCAGTACCGGAAAGGGCTTTCGAATGAGCTTGCGGATTCGCGGTCGTCCTTCCCCGGCCGATGAACTTTGCGCGATCCGTCTCATAGGAGACTTCTCCGATTGTGGCGCCATCGGCGACCATCAGATGAAACATCCAGGGCGGAGTCTCTTCCGAAGAACGAGGCCGGCGCGAGCAAAGAATCGTCTGCTCTTCTCGGAGGATCTCCGTCTGCACGAACAAATTGCCGAAAGCGGGATGTAATGCATCTCCGGCCGGTGATGCCAGGACCACTTCGGCATAGCTGGTCAGGTCGAGGACTCTGCGTTCCGGCGAGGAGTTGGTGATACGAACGCGGCGCAACTCGATATCGTCTTCCGGCGAGACGGCAATTTCTGTATGGGTTTCAATATCGTTGTCGCGCCGGTGGAACTCCACGCGCGATTCTGACAAAATCGCTGCATAGCTATCGCATCGTTGGAGAGTCGGCTGATGCGCGGTCGACCATACCTCCCCACTCTTCACGTCGTGGACGTAGCAGAATGTTCCCCAGTTGTCTCGGGTCGTGTCTTCACGCCATCGCGTAACAGCGACGTCCTTCCAACGGCTGTAACCGCCGCCAGCATTTGTAATCATGACGTGGTAATTTCCGTTCGACAGTAGTTGCACCTCCGGTGCCGGTGTGTTCGGGCTGCTAAACACCCGAACCTGCGATTCTCGATTGTTGGAGCGGGCATCGGCGCCGGAAAACTCGGCCGTATGTAAGTAACTCCGGGTAGCCCGCGGTATGCGTTCTTGCAGTAATAGCAACGTCGCTTGAAATAAACGATCTGATTTGAAGCGCCGCTGCATCGGCCGGTCCAGCAGTACGTTGGCCAGCGATAGCAAACTCATGCCCTGGTGATGCGCCATGAACGACCGAACCACCGCGTACGATTGTCCTGCTGGTAAGCGCGACGGCGTATAGTCGAGCGCTTCATATAAGCCATATTTGCCCGCGGCCCCGGCAGCGGCGATGCGCTGCAGATTTGAACAGGCTTGTTCAGGTTGCACCATCAAGGCCAGGGCCGACGCGTAGGGCGTGATCACCAGATCATCGGAGAGTCCGCGTTTGAACCCAAGTCCGGGCACACCGAAAGCGCGGTATTGGTAATTGAGGTGAACATCGATCATGTTATATCCGGATTCTGAGATACCCCATGGCACTCTTCGCTTGTTGCCGTACTCGACCTGTTTTTTCACCGCTGCCTTGCAGGTCTGGTCGAGGAGCGTATCTTCATAAGTCGGCATTACCAGCAGGGGCATCAGGTATTCGAACATCGACCCGCTCCAGGAGAGAAGCACCGGGTCTCGGCCGGAGTTCGTGAGCAGCCGTCCGAGAGCAAACCAGCTTTCCTGCGGCGCTTGACCCTGAGCAATCGCGACGAAAGTTGCCAGTCGCGCTTCCGAGGCGAGCAGATCGTAATAACTGGAATCCGCTCTGTGCTCGCTCGCGTTGTAGCCAATCCTGAAGAGGCTGCTTTTCTTGTCGAAAAGAAACTCATAATCCATGTCGGCGAATTGACCAGCTTGCATTGCTAGACGCCCGATTGCCGCAATCCGGTCGTTAGCGTGCCGGTATAATTCAAGTGTTTTTGCCTTGGAAAGCTCGCGCAGTGTTGGGATCTCATCAAGTCCGGAATTCGATGGGACAAGGAATGTCAGGTCATCGGCTGCTTCTCGACACTGCCGAGCGAGCGCACCGGCCCACCAAGATGCTTCCGTCTCGTTGGCAGGATTGAAGCTTTCCGCTACTTCCGCCGTAATGGTGGCCAGCCGTCCGATGCATGTTAGGGCGGCAGCCACCGTTGCAGGTGGCTCGTACCGCGCAGCCTCGATCGCAGTTCGAAGTTGACTAAGACGGGGATCGACTGTTGTTCCAGAAAACTCCAGGAACACCACAAGCGTATGCCGGATTCCTTCAAACAATTGCGGTCTTATGATCGGTTGATCCAGAAGTTCCAGCAGACCGCTCCGCAGGGTCAAAAGATGACCGGCTAGATTGCCACTGTCGACAGTCGACACGTATAAGGGCTGTAGCGGTCTAAGAGATTGAGTGTCGTACCAGTTGTAGAAGTGGCCTCGATAGCGTTCCAAAGTCGCCATCGTGCGGAATGTATTCGCGGTCCTTTGGATGAGTTGCCCGGATGAAATGTAGCCGAAGTCGTGCGCGGACAGATTGGACAGTAAGGCCAGCCCTATGTTCGTCGGCGACGTGCGATGACTGATAACCCGGGAAGGATTTTCCTGAAAATTATCGGGCGGTAGCCAGTGATCTTCCGGTCCGACGAATGTCTCAAAAAACGACCAGGTTTTTCGGGAAAGACCTTGAAGGAAGATGTAGTTATCGACAGTGAGCGTGGAAGCGCGGACGGCGATTGGCCGATCAAGCCATGCGACCCACAGCGGTGACAGCAGCCATAGACCCAGTATGGGACCGGCTCCCACTAAAGACCATAATCTTGCTAGCGACAGATAGATTATCAGTGCCGTGGCGATAGCGGGCCCGATCCACATCGAGCCGTACAGTGAAAGGATGCTGGTGCGGACGTCGCCGGCAGAACTGTTGGATGGATTCCATTCTAAGAGTCCCCGGTGTGTGACATGTATTCGAAGGTTCGTTCGCGCGATTGCACCAAGGCTGAAAAGGGCCTCGTAGGGAAGACAGGCAATCGAAAATACAACCTGTTCAAAGCGCCGCGCCGCCGCAGACGCCGAAGCTCTGAGGTGGTATCCCAACCGAACCTCGTGTGGCTTCCGAAGAAAGTCCACGCAGACCACAAGCAAAATGGGTAGCAGAATGATTGCAATAACGGACAGGGTCCAAGGCCAAATAGGTGGTAAAACCGCCCATCCAAGCACTAGAAGGACTGTCAATGCTGCAGGCACGAGGCTTCGACGCAGGTTGTCGAGAATTTTCCACCGAGACAACAGTGAAATCGGATTTGTCTGGCGGCGAGCCGCCGGGCCTGGTACGCGTGGCATCAGCCATTGCGCAATTTGCCAATCTCCCCGAATCCAACGACGACGGCGGCTCACGTCGGCGCCGTAGCGCGGCGGATATTCCTCGTATAACAGAACATCACTAACGAGGGCTGCGCGCGCGTAGCATCCCTCTAGAAGATCGTGGCTGAGAATCAGGTTATTGGGAAAACGTCCCTGCAGTGAGAGTTCAAATGCATCGACATCGTAGATACCTTTGCCGATAAAGGAACCCTCACCAAACACATCCTGGTAAACATCGGAAACCGCTCGCGTGTAGGGATCGATGCCGGGTTCATTTCCAAACATCCGCGCATACCGCGATCGGTTCATGCCGGCAAGACTGACCCCCACGCGCGGCTGAAGGATACCGTAGCCTTCCGAGATTCGTTGCCTGGCCTTGTCGTAACGTGCACGATTCAGTGGGTGCGCTATGGCTTCTACTAACCGCCTTGCGGCGTCACGCGGCAGCTCCGTATCCGTGTCGAGGGTGATGACATATTTCACTCGCGACAGAATTTCCGTTTGACCGACAACAAGCGAGAAGCGGTCCGTGTTATTACCGGGGGTACGCAGTAAGGAATTCAAATCGGCAAGCTTTCCACGCTTCCGCTCGTAACCCATCCAAACACGTTCTTTGGTATTCCACCGGCGTGGGCGATGGAACAGGAAGAAGGTGTTGTCCTTCCCTTGGGCGTACTTTTCGTTCAGTTCTTCGATTCTTGCCTTCGCCAAAGAGAGCAGCGGCTCATCTTCGGGAATGGTTTCTCGCGCAGCATCTCGAAAATCAGTTAATAGGGCGAAGTGCAGGTTGTCGTCACGATTACCGAGGAACCGCACTTCCAAGGCTTCGACCAAAGCCTCGACGTTTCTAATGCTTGTCAGCATGGTTGGGATGACCGCCAGCGTGCGGCATTCCGCCGGAATCCCGTCAGAGAAGTCCATTCTGGGCAGCGAATCGGCTGCCACTAATAAAGTCGCGAGCCAATTTACGACCGCAGAGGCGAACTGGCTTGACGCGAGAAGAGAGACGACACCCAGCAGCAGGAGCGTTCCATCACGTAAGTCCCCATGGAATGCGATCCACAGCAGGGCTGCCGTAAGCAGGCTTGTGAGCAGCCCAATCGAACCGACATAAAGAGCTAAGGGGTACTTACCGAGCGTCGTTCGCAAAAACTCGGGCGCCGAGCGCCGTACGCCTGCTGCTCGTTCCAGCTGGGCAAGCCCTTTGTCGATGAGATAGAAGCCAACATGCATAGTTCGATCGGCGGAATCACCTTGCATGGCCGCCCGCTTTGCGAGACCGACGGCACTGCATGCGATCGTTCGTTCCGACAGGTGAGCATGTTTTGCAACCCGCTCGACAACGTGACGGTATCGATCGCGTGTCGCAAAGTCCATTTTGCTGTACGTTTCACCGGGATCTTCGCGCAGGACCATTTCAACAGCGCTCCACGATTCGACGAAGTCCCGCCAGTTTGTCGATCCAAGAAATCGGAGGCTGCCGATGCTATTGCTCATGGAAACCTGATCGGCCGCCTGCTGTTGGTTTTCAGATTGAACCAACTTTTTGATCGTCAAGCCAGACTCTGCCAGTCGCTGCTCAATCCATGTCAATGGCAATGCCAAGGCGGAACCTTGTCCCTGCATGCGACGAGCAAACTCGGCGACAAAAGAACTTGATAGGCTTGAGTTGGACCGCGTCATGTCGGCTATCGCCATGATCACGCTCTTCGGATCTCTCGCAGCAACGTCTGTGATCCGATCCGCCCAATGGTCCGCGCGGTTGCGGTTGATGGTGCCGGTAGCCATGCCTGCGCCGATGCGCCGGAGATTCTCGATCAACGCCAGGCGTAACATGGTGGGTATTGCCCACAATTCACCCAACGTCAGGGATGTGACGGTTTGGTAAGACTCCACAAAGCTGCCAAGGCCGTCGATGTCCAATCGTCCGTCGCCGTGTGAGATCGTCTCGCGGGCAATGTCATAGACGCGCGGAAGCCCTGCCGATTCGCCGTTCATCAAGCGAGGCAGCCCGCGACTGTAGCCCTTCGGCAAATGCAGTCTGGCCATGTGAATCTGTTCTTCGATCAGATAAAAGTTATCGAGCAGCCATTCTCCGGCCGGTGCGATCCGCCGGCCAGCTGAAACGGCTTCGGTCAGTAGAGAGTGGACTCGAATCAGAACATGTTCATTTTGGGCCAGCCGCGTGAGGAGGGGATTCGCAGCGGGTTCGCTACTTAACTTGTGCGAATCGGCGAGAGCCTTGCCATGCTCCTTCATCTGATCGGCGCTGAACAGTTCCGATCGCAATGGCGGTTCGTCGCCGGAATGCTTTCGCGGCGCATCGCTTATGTGAAACCAGTCTGTGAAATAACGCAACATCATGAGTAGGAGAAGGGCTGATCAGGGAATCCAAAAGGTTGCGTTACGATAGGGACGTGATCGCAAAAGCAGGATGACGGTTCAGCACAACCTTAATATCGTTTGAACCCGCTGCTATCCCGAGAAGACATCGGCCGCGCTTCATTGACGGTTAGAGCCCGGCCCTTGAAGTCCTTGCCGTTCATTGCGGCAATAGCCTTATCTCCGCCGTCTTGCATTTCCACGAAACCAAAACCTTTGGAGCGGCCCGTGTCGCGATCAGTGATGATACGAACTGTTTCAACCGAACCTGCTTGACCGAACAATTCCCTGAGTTCACCCTCGGTCGTTTCAAACGACAAATTTCCGACATACAACTTTTTTTTCATGGAATTACCTCTTTAAACTGATGGATGTTTAACGGACGAACCGCCATAGCAGCACACTCACCGTGGCGAACACCGCGACGAGAGCCAGTACTCTCAGGCGCCTCTCATATCTGATGCGGTCCTGAACCCTATTCTTATTGAGCCAAGCCTGCCAAACGGCTTCATCGATCTGCGAGTCTTTGTGGGGCTGCAACACGAAAATTCATCCTTAACTAAATCTAGTCCATTATACAGTGGATTGAGCTTGGCCGTTATGAAATAATTCACTTGTACTGGTTAAGCAAAAAGGACATGGATAACCCAATTGCGAAATGGGAAGACGATGGTGGATCACCTGTGCAGTTCGCGGAGCATCGGATGATCGGTACGGTGAATCAAATCGCATGGGCCGTGCAAATCAAGTCTCAAGTGGATGCCGAGTTCGACCGTGTGCGAAAAGTGCTGGAACATGCGATGAGGAAACAGTCGCCCAGGGACATATCAGATATTGAGTCCATCATTCGAATCCTAGAGGAGAAACGCGCAGAAGTAATGGGAAACGAACAGGCCGGGTATTTCATCCACGACTGGCAGGAGTTGGGGAATCAAGTGTCCCGAATGATTGTCGCCGACCCCAGGTACCAGGCTATCAAAGCGAGCCAAGCTGCCAGATTTGGGCTAGGGGCTGCTTACGGGCGCGATCCCGATGCGAAAAGGCCACGGCAGTAGGGAAACTTGTGCGAGCTTGCTAGCGTCTTGCCATGCTGACGCATCTGGTCCGCACCGAAACTTTTGATCGGTTTGCAGCATACCTATCGAATTAACCACATTCGGTTATTTTAAATTACGATTGCGATTGACGTTCATATAAAATTAACCTATCTTGGTTAAGACCGTGCAGTGTTCGAAAAGAAACTTATGTCGCGATGGCGAAATGGAGATAGGGCTCGAGCGGATAGACAACGGAAGGCCCGACTCCATCAAAGGGCTCGCATCCGGGAATTTCAAAGGACGAACCTAACAACGCGCCCCACGGCTGCGCGATCGACATCGTCAGCTCAATCGTACTTAACGGCCGGACCGGAAACCGTTCCAGTCCCTAAGGAGAACCAATGACGCGCTCTCGCATACTCGTAATCTCGCTATTATTCGGCGTCCTCATGGCTTTGCCGGCTACCGCCCAGGACCTTTCAAAATATCGTGATTTCCAGTTTGGAATGAGCCTGGAGTCGGTGGCCAAGCAAATACACATGGAGGCTTCGGCTGCGAAAACAACTCATCAGCGGCCAGCAATGATTCAAACTCTACAGTGGGATCAGCCGGGTTATCCCGAGCCTGCGGCGAAAGACAGATCATTGAGGAGTATTCGTTTTGACTTCTACAATGGAGAGCTCTTCAAAATCATCGTCACGTATGATCCTGTGGAAACCGAGGGTCTGACAACCGAGGACATGGTCGAAGCGGTCTCCGCAATCTACGGGCGCGGCGATAGGCCGGAAAGAACCATCCCGGTTTCCGTATCTTCGGTGTACCAAGACAATCAGAAAGTCCTGGCCTGCTGGGAGGACGCACAGTACTCCTACAATCTTTTCCGTTCTCCCTACGGAAACGTATTCGGACTGATTGCGATTTCCAAGAAACTCGACCTGGTGGCGACCGAAGCGAAACGTGAAGCGGAACGGTTAGACAAGCTGGAAGCGCCCGGGAAAGAACTCGCGCGGCAGATCAAATTGGAAGAGGACAAACGCGCGGCTCAGGAGAAAGCAAGACTGATCACCAAGCCGAAGTTTCGTCCTTAGGTGAGTCCGGCTCGGCACGCACGGTACTATGGATAACAAGCCGTTTACCGCGGGCGCGAATCCCTCGGAGCGTTACCAGCTGGAGAAGCACCTAGTTCGTTTCAAACATCACATTATGGGGCGTCGTTTTTCTCCGAGGATATCGGATAGAAAGGTAGTAGTAAATGGCGAAACGTATCGTTCATGGCGAAGATTCACGCCAGGCAATTTTGCGCGGCATCAATATGCTCGCGAATGCAGTCAAGATCACACTGGGACCGAAGGGACGCAATGTCGTCCTCGATAAGAAATTCGGTTCCCCGCTGATCACGAAGGACGGCGTCACCGTAGCGAAAGAAATCGAGTTGAAAGATCCTCTCGAGAATATGGGTGCCCAGATGGTGAAGGAAGTCGCGTCGAAAACCAGCGACATCGCCGGCGATGGCACGACGACGGCTACCGTCCTGGCACAGGCGATCTTCCGTGAAGGGGTGAAGACCGTGGCTGCGGGGGCGAATCCAATGGCCGTGAAGCGCGGCATCGAAAAGGCAGTCGAAGTGACTACGGAACAGATCAAGAAACTGGCGAAGCCGGTCAGCGGCGACATGATCGCTCAGGTGGCCACCGTTTCGGCCAACGACGACTCGACAATCGGCAACATCATTGCCGAAGCGATGAAAAAGGTCGGCAAGGATGGCGTGATCACGGTCGAAGAGGGAAGGACCATCGAGACGTCTCTTGAGGTCGTCGAAGGGATGCAGTTCGATCGTGGTTACCTGTCACCCTACTTTGTGACCGATCCGGACCGTATGGAGTGCGTCTTGGAAAACTGCTTCATTCTGATCTGCGAAAAGAAGATCAGCACCATGAAAGACCTTCTGCCCATTCTGGAACAAGTATCGAAGTTGGGGCGTTCCCTGTTGATCATTGCCGAAGATGTCGAAGGGGATGCGCTCGCGACACTTGTGGTGAACAAGTTGCGCGGCACTCTCCAAGCGGCAGCCGTAAAAGCGCCGGGATTCGGCGAGCGCCGGAAGGCGATGCTGGACGACATTGCCATTCTCACCAATGGCCGTTCGATCACGGAAGACCTCGGAATCAAGTTGGAAAATGTCAAATTGGAGGATCTGGGGACGGCGAAAAAGATCGTCATCGATAAGGACAACTCCACTATCGTCGAAGGCGGCGGCAAACGCGCGGCGATAGAAGGGCGCGTGAAGCAGCTTCGGGCTCAGGTGGAAGAGACCACTTCCGACTACGATCGGGAAAAACTGCAGGAGCGTCTGGCAAAGCTCGTCGGCGGTGTGGCCATCATCAAAGTGGGCGCGGCGACGGAAATCGAAATGAAGGAAAAGAAGGCCCGCGTCGAAGACGCGATGAATGCGACTCGTGCTGCGGTCGAAGAAGGTATCGTTCCCGGGGGCGGCGTCGCATTCCTGCGCGCGATTCCGGCTCTTGAAAAGCTTAAACTCCAGGATGACGAACAGATTGGTATAAATATTGTGAAACGCGCTCTCGAAGAACCGCTCCGGCTGATTGCTGCCAACGCCGGCCACGAAGGCGCAGTGGTCGTCGAAAAGGTTCGCGGCTCGAAGGAACCGAACTTCGGGTTCAATGCCACAACCGAAGACTACACCGATATGATTCTTGCCGGAATTCTCGATCCGGCTAAGGTTACCCGCTCGGCCCTCCAGAATGCTGCCTCTATCGCGGCATTGATGCTTACGACGGAAGCTCTCATCTCGGAAATTCCGGACGATGGAAGAGCCATTGCGCCGCCGGCCGGCGGACCATCGATGTACTAGGCCGCCTAAGAACTGGTTGCTGCTCCTTTTTTGGCTTGTTCCGTTCGGCACGATTGCAGGGGGAGCATGGCGTTCACCTAAGGTTCACCGCCGTCACCGGAAAGGTGTTTGGGGAGGGATTGTATTTTAGGTTCCCACTTATCGAGTTAAAATCGCTGAGGCTCGGGGGAAAGCGGAAGCGATGACTATCGAATCCAACGCGCTCAAGTCAAACCCCCAGATCCTGAGCTACGGGCTCTCGAAAATGGAACGGAACTATGCCGCAAGTGACTGGTGGCGGCATACCCTTCATAAACCTGCCAAAGTAGCGACCATTTTGGGGCCGGCCCGGGAGATGGCTTACGAGAAAGAAGCGACTATGAAGCTGAACCAAGAACAAAACATCGAGCGAGTACTGGAGTCTGCAGTTGTTGTGAGTTGGGCAGACCTAATGCGCGGCACCGAGAGGGGATTGATCCATATTGAATACGGCTTTTTCCCGAGCGGAACTTTGAATTATCTAGAGGTCTGGGCATCCGTAACGCGAGGCTATTGGCTGCTGGCCTGTTCGTACTGGATGTCACCTTCCGAGCTTCACGGCGCCGGCGTCCACTTCGATAATGGATATCAATCGGAAGGTTTTGCGCAGGTTCTAGCAATTGTGATGCAACACCAAAAAGCCTTCGCTCTTCCTCCAAACCTTGGCCAGCAAGGATTGCTCCAGATCACAACGCCCACGGAATTAGAGAGCATAGCAGCGGCCGCCTCCGTGAGGAGCGCTGTCGATCGCGTCAATTCCGCGCTCGCCGAGCCTCTGCTGGCCACGGGTTGAGACATGTCAAAACGCAAGAGACGAGCGGGTTGGTGTCCGGTTCGCTACTTGACTTGTGCGAGCTTGCCAGAGTCTTGCCATGCTCCCTCATCTGGTCGGCGCTGAAAAGTTCCGACCGTAACGGCGGCTCGTCGGCAGAGTAGTTCAGCGCCGCTTTGCTTCTTGGGCGCCAGTTCTGGAAAGAACGTTTCGTTGTGTCTGCTGGATCGCGCGGAGAAACGCGGAGAGATCGCCTCAGGCAAGCTTCACCAACAATGCACCCAAGAGCAGAAAGGCCGTGACGAGCCCCACGACTTTCACGCGTCGTGCGAATCTGATCTTGTCCTGCGCTTCGTTCTTCTTTATCCAGGCCTGCCAAACCCGTTCGTCAAGCTCCGGGATCTTATCGGTTTGCATTTTATTAACCACCTTTGGTTATTTTAAGTCATCGATTGCAATTGACGTTAGAATAAAATTCACCTATTCTGGTTAAGACTAGTGTTTGTTTGAAAGGAATTATGTCGCGACGAAATGGAGACAGGGCTCGAGCGGATCGACAATGGAAGGCCCGGTTCCATCAAAGAGCTCGTATCCGGGAATTTCGAAAGATAAAAGCAGCAACACGCCCCAAAGTCGCTCGATCCATAACCGGGACCGTTCCAGTCCTTAAGGAGAACCAATGATTCGCTCCCGCACACTCGTAATGTCGCTCTTATTCGGTGTCCTCGTTTCTTCGACGGCTACTGCCCAGGACCTTTCAAAATATCGTGATTTCCAGTTTGGAATGAGCCTGGAGTCCTTGGCCAAGCAAATACACAAGGAGGCCTCGGCGGCGAAAACAACTCATCAGCGGCCGGCACTGATTCAAACTTTACAGTGGGATCAGCCGAGTTATCCCGATCCTGCGGCGAAAGACAGATCATTGAGGAGTATTCGTTTCGACTTCTACAATGGAGAGCTCTTCAAAATCGTCGTCACGTACGATCCTGTGGAGACCGAGGGTTTGACAACCGAGGACATGGTCGAAGCGATCTCCGCAATCTACGGGCGCGGCGATAGACCGGAAAGGACCATCCCGGTTTCCGTATCTTCGGTATACGAAGACAATCAGAAGGTTCTGGCCTGCTGGGAGGACGCACAGTACTCCTACAATCTTTTCCGTTCTTCCTACGGAAACGTATTCGGATTGATTGCGATTTCCAAGAAACTCGACCTGGTGGCGACCGAGGCCAAAGGGGAAGCGGAACGGTTAGACAAGCTGGAAGCGCCCGGGAAAGAACTCGCGCGGCAGATGAAACTGGAAGAGGACAAGCGTGCGGCACAGGAGAAAGCAAGACTGATCACTAAGCCGAAGTTTCGTCCTTAGGTGAATCGCGGAAAAAGAAAGGTGCGCCGATCCGTGACAAAAATCATGAAGTGGCTGACTATCACGATGTTGTTCCTGGCTGTTCTTCAACTTCCCGTTGCGCGTCACCCGACGTTGTTATCCATTGTGGTCTGTGTCTCCGGTCTTCTCATTGCTGCGCAGGCAGTTCGTTCCGGAAAATATCCGTGGGCGGTAGGATTCTTTGCAATTGCAGTACTCTTCAATCCGGTTGTATCCATTGCTCGTTCTGCAAGGGACGTTCTCTGGCTGAATGGGATTGGTCTCGCGGCGTTTCTGACGGCGGCAATCGCTTTAAAGGCAGGCCCGGTACGCACAGTGCTATCGATAACAAGCCATTTGCCGCGGCGTGAATCCCTCTAAACCCTGTTCGTTGCCCCATCGGCTTGGCGAACGGCAGGAAAGAGTTTTGAGTAACAATCCGGATGATACGTCTTGCCGCCAACAGCCGTCCGCCGTTGTTCGTGCGCGTCAATCCGTATGCGGCAGAGTTCACACCACACTTTAATAAAATCTGTGATCGGAATTCTGGCCTTTTCTGCCTTCATCAGTACCTCCTCTACTTGCGACGGAAATGAAGAGGGTCTCGCAAGTTTTGCAGTTCGCGATAGTAATACAACGCATTTGCCTGCCGCCCATTTTGGGAACGCAGCTGTTTTAGAAACTCGACTTCCTCTCGCGTCGCATCTTCGCTTAAAGATCGATCTTTGAGGAAGTCCCGGAGGCCCGGTTCTTCATCGGATGGTCGGCCGGTTTCCTGCTCAACGAACTCAAATTTCTTCAAGCGGACCGAAGCGATTTTGCGATTCAAGACGATTTCCAGACCGAATGAGGCGAGATCGACGTCCCACGATACGATCAGCGGATCCAAAAAAGTGATGCAACTGTTCGGAGTGATGTTGAACACGTCCGCATCCAGGAATTCGAGGACCGCGACGCGCAGTTGCCTATAACTGCGACCGCTCTCCCGAGCCACGATCCGGAGCCAGTCTTCACGTTTCAGTTCCTCTCTGGCCGCTGTCTTGATTACATCCAGGACCTTCTGGGTGATCAGGCGTTCAAGCTCACCAAACGGCTCCTTCTCAAAAATCGCCCGCACCTGGGGCCGTTTATTTCGTTTGCATTTTTCGAGAAGCAGTTCGCGGACTTCGCTGAACAGCGGTAGCGGCGGACTCTGGATCTTCTTCTTGAATTCCTGCTTCCGCTGAACATCGGCTAAGCCGGCAAGTTTGCCCGGCGGCAGCTTCAGAAATCCTCCAAGTTTGTCGTAGATGTCGGTCCGCTCCGGAGCGGGAGGCATTTTCTTCCGGCCCAATAGTTGCGAAATATAGGACTCTGTTACTTGTGCAGCGTCGGCTAGATCCCGCTGCTCTAATCCCAACTCATTCAATTTCTCCTGAATCAATTGAGATACGTCCATAGGATTGTCGTCCTTTTCACCTTTAAAAATACTTAACTAATATTAGTTTATAACTATACACCAGTGGTATTGATTTAAGCAATGACTTTACTTAATATGGTTAAGTACAGATCGTTCGGTCGCAGCTTTGGAACTGAAAGCGGGGGATCGAATACTTTTGGAAAATACTCGGGAACCGAAATCAAGCTTGACGATCAGGACGAAATAAGCGGAATACCGGTGAACACTGTATTCCTCCCGGTAATCCGTGCGCTAATGGGGTTAAAGGCAGACACCAGCCAGAGGAGAATAAATGTCGTTAAACAAAAATAAGTTCGATGACGCACTCGCTGAGCTTCGGGAGCAAGGACTCGAGGTGACAGTTTGCAGCGCGTTGAACGAAACCTGGTACATCAAAGATGATGGACTCTTCACCGGTTACATCGCAAGCGGCGCCGAACTGCTCGAGTTGAAAAGCGCAAATAAATTGAATATTCGCGGTATCAAATCACTTGGCTAGTGTAGTACCCAACTGGGTGCGAGCAACGACCAATTACGTCTAGAGATCGAAACCAGGTGACGCCAGAGCAGCAGGCGTTGCTGCGGACTTGCTTCGGATTGAACTCCAAATGGCAATTAACTGGCCCAAACCGAAACTGGGCGATGTACGGAACACCGGGCTTCAAAGCGTGCTCGGTCGGCTCGATCTGTCGATGTTCATACAAGGTGGTCCCGATTGGGCTCTCCATTCTTCCGTCCTCGAATTCGTCAATCCAGATGACTGCCATTAGAATCAGCCTATCGGCCGTCGACGAGGAAAACTGTGCACAATTGAACCCAGCCACGAAACAAAGAACAGGCCGGACTGTAGTCTGTGGGTTGTGACTAAGGCGCACAAATGTATTCGTTGCGCTGTGCAATTGTGAACAGTGATTCTCCAACCGTAGCCCCATACTTGATGCAGCCAAGCTAGACTCGTGCCGCCGGCAGAAATCGTCACCGTCCGTTTGCCGTCGGCTTTCAACCGTTCGCCGTAAGGAGATCCAATCACATGTCATTAAGACCTTTGCACGATCGCGTCCTCATCAAGCGCATCGAGGAACAGGAAACAGTGAAGGGTGGAATCATCATTCCCGACACTGCCAAGGAAAAATCACAGGAAGGTGAAGTGGTGGCGCTTGGACCCGGTAAGATGCTCGAGAATGGCTCCATCCTGCCACTTCAAGTGAAAGAAGGCGATCGGATACTTTTCGGAAAGTATTCGGGAACCGAGGTCCGGCTCGCAGATCAGGACTATTTGATCCTGCGCGAAGACGAGATCATCGGAACTTTGACCCAGACCGGCAAAGCAGCCGGGAAGAAATAAGGACACAAATGGCGAAACAGATTGTTCACGGTGAAGATTCCAGGCAGGCGATTTTGCGCGGCGTCAACATCCTTGCCGATGCAGTCAAGATCACTCTCGGGCCCAGAGGCCGCAACGTGGTTCTCGATAAGAAATTTGGCTCGCCGCTGATTACGAAAGACGGCGTGACTGTGGCAAAAGAAATCGAATTGAAGGATGCCATGGAAAATATGGGTGCCCAGATGGTGAAGGAAGTCGCTTCGAAAACGAGCGATGTGGCGGGTGACGGTACCACGACGGCAACGGTGCTGGCACAAGCCATCTTTCGCGAGGGCGTCAAAACGGTCGCCGCCGGCGCGAACCCGATGGCCGTCAAGCGTGGCATCGAACGCGCCGTTGAAGTGGCTATCGAGGAGATCAAGAAACTGTCAAAGCCGGTAAGCGGTGAAATGATTGCTCAGGTCGCTACGATTTCGGCCAACAACGATTCCACCATAGGCAGCATTATCGCCGACGCGATGAAGAAAGTCGGCAAAGACGGCGTCATCACAGTTGAAGAGGCGAGGACTACCGAGACCACCTTGGATGTCGTCGAAGGGATGCAGTTCGATCGCGGGTATCTTTCGCCGTACTTTGTGACGGATCCGGACCGGATGCAATGCGTGCTCGAGAACTGCTTGATCCTAATTTTGGAAAAGAAAGTCAGCTCGATGAAGGATCTTTTGCCGCTTCTCGAACAGGCCTCCAAGATGAGCCGCTCGCTGCTAATCATCGCCGAGGATATCGAGGGCGACGCCCTCGCAACTCTTGTGGTGAACCGGCTGCGCGGCACGCTGCAATCAGCGGCTGTGAAAGCGCCCGGATTCGGCGATCGCCGAAAAGCGATGCTGGATGATATTGCCATCCTCACGAACGGTCGTGCGATCACGGAGGATCTGGGCATCCGGCTGGAGAACGTGAAGATCGAAGACCTCGGTACGGCGAAAAAGGTGGTGATCGATAAGGACAATACCACCATCATCGAAGGCGGCGGCAAACGTCCTGTCATCGAAGGGCGCGTGAAGCAGCTTCGAGCTCAAGTCGAAGAGACAACTTCCGACTACGATCGGGAGAAACTGCAAGAACGGTTGGCGAAGCTTGTTGGCGGTGTCGCGGTGATTCATGTTGGCGCGGCGACCGAGACGGAGCTGAAAGAGAAGAAAGCGCGCGTCGAGGATGCGATGCATGCAACTCGCGCTGCTGTGGACGAAGGCATCGTGCCGGGTGGCGGTGTGGCTTTTCTTCGAACCATTCCTGCTCTGGAGAAGCTGAAGCTGGAGGATGACGAACAAATTGGGGTCAACATCGTGAAGCGCGCACTTGAAGAACCGCTTCGATTGATAGCGTCCAACGCGGGCCATGAAGGCGCCATCGTTATCGGGA
>QHWY01000066.1 GCA_003223875.1 Acidobacteriota bacterium
CTCCTCGCAGAGGAGGGGTGGATGCGCCGAGTGAAGCGAGGCGCAGACGGGTGGCGCGAAGCGCGAGCCCGACAGGGCGAAGCCTCAATAGCAGACCGGCGAAAGGGTTGCCGAACTGACCACCCCGTCTGCGCCGGCAGCCCGCTGGCTGCCGGCGCAGCCACCCCTCCTCTGCGAGGAGGGGAATACTAATGCCCATGTTTACTACCGCGGACGGTTGTCCTATCGCATACACCATACACTCCCCACGAACACCGAATGCCCCGCGCATGGTTCTGATTCATTCGCTAGCACTCGACGCCAGCATCTGGGACGGTGTGATTTCTGCACTCGCAGGTCGCGCCGAAATTCTTGCCTACGACTGCCGCGGACACGGCCGATCCGGCCGGCCAGCCGGACCTTTCACGACGGAACTGTTTGCGCGCGATCTTTTGGAGCTGCTCGATCGCGTCGGGTGGCAGAAAGTGCTCATCGCAGGATGTTCGATGGGTGGATGCGTGGCCCAAGCGTTTGCCGGACAGTATGCATCGCGCGCTGCCGCACTCGCGTTGATCGACACGACAGCGTGGTACGGCGAAGATGCCCCGAAGACCTGGCGCGAGCGCGCTGCCACAGCCGAAGCCAAAGGTCTGGCCGGGCTGGTGGACTTTCAGATGACCCGCTGGTTCGGAGATGCATTCCGCGCCGCGCATCCGGAGTTGGTCAAGGCCGCCATCCGAGTTTTCCTGGCTAACGATCTGGCCTGCTACGCCGCAAGTTGCATTCTGTTGGGTGATGCCGACCTGCGATATTTTCTGCCTCACCTCGCCATGCCGGTTGCCGTTATCGTGGGCGAAGAGGATTACGCCACGCCGCTGGCCGCGGCTCAACAGCTACATCAAGCGATCCCGGGATCGACGCTCACGATCCTGCCCAAGGCGCGCCATTTAACCCCGATGGAATGTCCAGATCTGATCGCGGCCCAGCTCATCGCACTAACCAAACGCGCAACGTCTACGCATGCTTGAGTCGCCGCTCATAGCGCGTCTCGAGAGTGTGCCGTTCTCGCGGTTCCACGCCAAGGCCCGCATTGTCGTAGGAAGCGCGACGTTCTTCGATGCCTTCAACGCACTGGCACTCGCGTTTGCCCTCCCGGTCCTGATTCGATTGTGGAACATCACTCCTGCTGAAACGGGATTCCTCATCGGCGCCAGTTACGTGGGACAACTTGCCGGCGCATTGCTCTTCAGTTGGCTCGCCGAAAGGTTCGGCCGCGTTCCGAGCGCTGCGGCCGCGACCGCACTCATGTCGATCATGAGCCTTGCGTGCGCCCTCGCCGGAAGTTTTCCTGCACTCTTCGCTTATCGCCTCATTCAGGGAATCGGCGTGGGCGGCGAAATGCCGGTCGCGGCGGCTTACATCAGCGAACTTTCCAAAGCGCGCGGACGCGGAAAATTCTTCATGTTGTACGAAATGATTTTCCCGATAGGCCTCATGACTACGAGCCAAGCGGGCGCGCTGGTCATTCCACTCTGGGGTTGGAAGGCCCTGTTTTTGATCGGCGGTATCCCGGGTCTATTCATCACCTGGTTATTGCTCCGCTTGCCGGAATCACCGCGGTGGCTGATCTCGAAAGGACGGATCGCAGAAGCGGAATTCGTCGTGAAGCAGATCGAAGCGTCGGCGAATTCCGGGGGCGCACCCCCCTCCGCGCCCTCGGATCTTCCGGCAAAGCCCCCCGAACGTGGGCAATGGGCGGATGTGCTCGCCCCGTCCTTTCGAAGCCGCACATTGATTGTGTGGACCCTCTGGGCCTCAGCGTACTTTGTTACCAACAGCCTCAACAACTGGATGCCCAGTTTGTACAACACGGTCTACCACCTTGGGCTGCAGCAATCATTACGCGCGGCGTCCATGACGAACGTCGCTCAAGTTGCTGTCCTGCTGGTGTGCGCGTTTTGTATTGATCGCATCGGCCGCAGAAAGTGGACAGTCGTGTGCTTTCTCGTCGGCGGGGCAGGATTGGCGGCTCTCGCCTTTACCGGGGCTCAGAACGTCGCAAACGTCATCATCCTGGGAACACTCAGTTACGGAATCATCGGCTCGATAAATGCGGTGCTGTATCTTTACACCCCCGAGATTTACCCAACGCGGATGCGAGCAATTGGTACGGGACTCGCAACGTCGTGGCTGCGTCTGGCTTCAGCCGTTGGGCCCGCCATCGTCGGTATGATGGTGGGGGCAGAAGGCATCGACTCGGTTTTCATCATGTTCGCCGTCATTAGTGCGGTCGGGGCGGTTGCGGCGCTCTGGATGATCGAAACGCAAGGACGGCGACTCGAAGAAATTGCCGGCTGACAAATTCGGGGACAGTGAGCAATTTCTGAACCGCAAGAAATTGCTCACTGTCCCCGAATTTTTCGCTCGTATCCCGGATCGATGCGCACCGCCTGCTTGAAATGTTCAATCGCTGCGGGCTTTGCACAAAAAATCCTGGGCGGTCATAGACCGCCCCTACAGCTTGGGGTGCGCAACTGTAGGGGCGCTCTATGAGCGCCCATGATGTATTTTTTGTGCAAAGCCATCGCTGCGGCTGAATCGCCCTGCTTTTGGAGGGTGAGACCGAGTTGATAATGAGCGTCGGCAAATTCGGGATCGATGCTCACCGCGCATTCCTGATGCAGGCGAGCTTGGGTGAGATCGCCAAGCCTTACGATTCATACTCGTCCTCCGTTACGCTCAACTTGCACGTGCCTTACGATCGCGTCAGGGCATCCTCCTATCCACCTTGAAGGCGAGACAAAGATTCCTTGATACTTGGCGATTTCCCGGCCTCCACGTCGGCACGCCGTAGTTGATGGAATTGCGTGAGTATCTGATTGGCTTTCGCTAGCACCTGGATTCGTGCCGCGTAATCTGCGATTCGCGCGCCCGGCAATGCCCAAAGCGCAAAATCATCCGTCATGACATTGAGATAGGCGCGCGCCCCGCAACAACCCAGGCTCAATGCCGGCGATCCCGTATTGACGACTTGTGGGATCACTGCACACGCAGGACGGCCCAAGGCCGGCGGTACCGAAGGTTGCACCTGCTGAACCGCTTCGGTAATCGCCAGGCTCTGCCGAGAATTTGCAAAAAGAAGTACGGCTGCCGGCGGAACCGGTGTTGTGACCAGCGGCGCGTAGGTGACATATTTTGCTTCTTCTTTGAGGACCGGGATGTTGGCTAGATCTTCCGGACGCACATAACCGAGATCGCCGAAAACCTTGAGGCAATCGTTTAAGTTTTCCTGCTGCGCCGCTGTCGCGAGCGGCATGTGATGTGTGTACATCCCCACAACGCAATTGCTATGGTCTGTCGCGGAAGTAACAAAAGCGCTTTGCGCCCCGCGCTCCCAAAAAACACAACCCGCAGCGGCAGGTTCTCTTGAAGCGGGCACCTTTTCGGGCGGTTTATCCGTAAAGCACACGGCAACCGGAGGCACGCGCAGCTTCAAAGAGTCCGAAAGAATTTTTGCGATCGAAGAATAATCGTTCATTGGAATTCTCCTCCAGTCACTTTTTAAGAAAAGAGAAAAGCGGACCTCGGCGGAGGGGTATCGTTGGCTAAGCTGGGTGCCGTATAACGAGCGCTTGGTGCGGCAACGAGCGGCGCATCTGCAGTAACCGGTGGTAATAAAGACTCCAGCGTGAGAACGGCCACACCGAAATCAACGACGGTAATCGAGGTCGAGTTTTTGGTATTCCCCGGTAGAGCAAGGCAAATCGTACCGAATTCCGCGGCATACTTTTTCAAGCAGATCCGAATGCAGTCTTTTTCCGCCTGCGACACCGAATCCCCAGCCGCTGTGGTTTCAGAAGAGCCGCTGCAGACGATCCAAAGACCGTTGGATAAGATTGGCAGCAGCAGTATCCAAACCACCAAGCCGCGCAGCATATCTAAGCTGGCATCTCTTATCCCGAACCATTCAGCGAGTCAATAGATTTCACCCGGAATGTCACTGGAGTAACCGTTTGAACATAGCCCCGGAGGGAATCGAACCCCCGACCAACGGTTTAGGAAACCGCTGCTCTATCCTTCTGAGCTACGGGGCCACGGTCTGATTGTAACAAGTTCAAGCTGGCGCAGGCAGTGGGGGAAATCAATTCTTGGCGCGAGTCTTTTGACGGCTGTTCTGGGAATGCAGGTTCCCGACAGGTCGCCCGGCGGCAATGTCGCCTCCGGTCACGATTGAGTTTGCCTGGAATCTCACCCGTGGCGCTTCACCCCTCCTACGAATCTTTCGGGGATGACTGCTGTACAGTTATCGTTCCGGTAACGGGAAACGCAGTCCCCGCTCACGATTCTCTTTTTGGGTAGCGTCCAGATCTAGATCGGCGATGGAGATCTTGGCGGCGGCCTTCTCGTCGAGAACCCAAAGCGTTTGTCCGACGATGGCATAGTTCTGAATCTCCATCCGATGGCCGTCGCGAAACACAAGCACTGTCGGAATCGGCGGCCGTTCGGGCGCGGACTGCGTCTGAGGTGGAGGTGGCGACGACCTCAGATTCTGCTGCAACCGCAATTGATCGATCTCCTGAGACAGTCTCCCAACTTGATACGCCAGATCCACTTCCCTGGGACTCACAGCCGGTGGAGGGGGCTGCGAAACATACGCCGGCTCGGAATAGACCGGTCCGACATACGGAGAATACGCGGGAGCCGCAAACAATGACGCTGCGGGCCAAACATAAGGCGAGTAATATCCGACAACCGGTGGAACGATAATCGTGCGGGGGTATCGCGCAAAGCCGAACGGCGCGGCATGAACTCTAGGCGCCACGACAGGCGCTGGAGGACGCCCAATGAAGGCCGGTCCCCCCGCCGGCGCTAGAGGCGGTGTGGCGCGAAAGATCGTGCCATGATGGTATCCGCGGCCCTGAGCGGCAACAGGCGTCGTCATCGCTACTACTACGACGGCTGCGGTAAGACTAACGACAAGTGAGCGGTACATAATATCCACCCTTCTGGACATCATCATACCGCTTTCCGGGTCTAAGCGATACGGTCGCGACGTTCCTCTCGGCTTTGCACAAAAAATACATCGTGGGCGCTCATAGAGCGCCCCTACAGTTGCGCACCCCAAGCTGTAGGGGCGGTCTATGACCGCCCAGGATTTTTTGCGCAAAGCCGTTCCTCTCGAACCACGACTGCGGCGGGATGGCGCCCCGCCAAGGCTCCGACAATTGAGATTTCACGAGATCCCCTCCCAAATAAATCGCAGGATCGGTTCCAAATGGGTCGACTATACTGAACGGCCAAATAGGAGGAGACCATGCCTGCACGATTTCGAGCCGAACAGGTCGGCAGTTTGCTGCGTCCCGCAGAACTGCTCCAGGCGCGCGCCGCCCATGGAGAATCGAAAATCTCGTTGGAGGAGTTGAGAGCCAAAGAAGATCACGCCATCAGACAGGCCTTGGAAAAACAGCGGCGGGTCGGGATCGATATTCTTTCCGACGGAGAGATGCGCCGTGGATCGTGGGCCACCGGCATGGCAGAAGCCGTCGAAGGATTCGTGGCGCAGCGCGTCGAACTTGAATGGAAAGGACCGGGAGGCGGTCGCGAAGGAAGCACGTTGCTCGCAGCGGGAGCAAAACTGAAGAAGACTTGCAAGCTTACCGCTCACGAGCTGCCTTTCCTGAAGAAGCACGCCCCCGGAGCCTTCAAGGTGACCGTTCCGGCTCCGTCGAATTTCGTGCTCGCGAGCTACAAAGCCGGTGTCACAGACCGGTTCTATCCGACGCATGGTGACTTTCTGTGCGATCTCGCCGATATCATTCGTGACGAGATCCAGTGGCTCGTTTCGGAGGGCGCCACGTACATCCAACTCGACGCGCCCTACTATTCGCACTATCTGGATCCGACACAGCGCGAACGAATGCGCCAGACGGGACGCAATCCCGATGCGGAGTTTGAAAACGGGATCGAAGGCGACAACTCATGTTTCCGGGGGATTCCTCGAACGAACCTTACCCTCGCTCTTCACGTCTGCCGAGGAAACAACCGCAGCCGCTGGTACACGGAGGGTGGATACGATGTGATCGCTGAGAAACTGTTCGGCAGGTCAGACGTCGATACATTCCTGTTGGAGTATGACACTCAGCGTGCCGGTGGTTTTGAACCGCTGCGTTTGGTGCCTCGCGGTAAAAGTGTAGTCCTCGGACTGATCACGACAAAGGAACCGAACCTGGAATCACAAGACGAACTGCGCCGCCGAATCGACGAGGCTGCCCGTTTCATACCGATAGAGAACCTTGCGCTCAGCCCTCAATGCGGATTTGCTTCGGTAGCGGCCGGGAACCTTCTTTCGGAAGATGATCAGTGGCGGAAATTGGAGCTGGTGGTCGAAACGGCGAGAAGAGTATGGGATTAGCCACAAAGAGGCACAAAAGACTCAAGAGACCTTTCGAAACTTTTGTGCCTCTTTGTGGCTAATCTTTCTTTGTCAATCTCGAGATCAGGTCAGCAGTTCGCTTCGGTGCGACTTCCGCGGGAGTTTTGCCTTGTTTATTTTTCACGTCGGCCTTGGCGCCACGGCTGATCAAGTACTGAACAATCTTGTCGTTGCCCCTCAATGCGGCGAGATGTAACGCCGTATTCTCTTGATCATTGACCGCATTTACGTCGGCTCCAGCATCGACGATCATCTTGGCTACCTCTACGGGGTCCGCGCGGCCGGCTTTATCGACCACTTCGTCTTCCTGCGCACGCGGAGGACCGCCACCAGCCGCCAACATCAACGGAGTGCCACCATTCTTGATTGCAAGGTTCGCATTCGCTCCTTTGTCGAGCAACATGCGCACGACGGTCAGATCCGCAGCTTTGACGGCGCGATAAAACGGAGTCGCTCCGGGAGGCACAACGACGGTCCCCTGAGTTTGGATTTGCGGCGGCTTCTTATCGAAAACCTGATTCGGATCCGCGCCGCGCGCAAGAAGCATCTTGATAATGTCGGTTGCTGTGAGGGTCCGGTCTGTTTCTGGAGGATTCGGCCGGTTACTGTAGATGTCCATGTTTCGCAATTCGATCGCAAGGTAAAGCGAGCCGTCGTTCACCTTGGCGCCGCGCTCGATCAACATGGAGGCGAAATCGTATTTTCCATTGTAGATGGCAATCAGCAGCGGCGTGAAATTATGCTGAGGTTCCGGCGCATTCACATCGGCTCCGGCAGAAATTAGGACCTGCCCGGTCTCGACATTTCCTTCGCGGGCGGCATACTGCAGCGGCGTCATACCGCCCTCGGCGCGCTCCATGAGCGCTCCGCCGGCAGCTTCCTTAAGAGATCCGAATTCAAATCTTCGCGAACGGGCGTTGACATCGGCGCCGTACTCGATGAGCAGCTTGGCGACTTCAGCTTGATTCTCGGTCGCCGCAAACATCAGAGGCGTGTATCCCTTGAACTCTTCAGCGCCGTTGACGTTGGCTGCTCGGTCTAGCAGCAATTTCACCGCATTGAGATTGCCGGTCCGGGCTGCAAGCATGAGCGGTGTTTCTCCGGCGCCGTACGTGGCATTCGGATCCGCTCCGGCCTTCAAGAGAGCTTCCATCATGGCGACATCGCCAAGCGTTGCGGCTTCATGAAGAGCATTGACGCCGTACCGGTTCGTCGCCTTCACATTGGCTCCGGCCCCAATCAGAAGTTTTCCGGATTCGGGGTCGCCGTTGTGAGCGGCCCAGATCAGCGGCGTCGTTCCATCAACATCCGCCGCGTTAGGATCGGCATGCTGCTTGAGCAAAGCTCGGACCGTGGCTATATCGTGATTCTTAACTGCATTCACGAGCCGAGTATTGTCGAGGGTAGTTGCGGCGAAAAACGTCGCTCCAAATAATGTCAGCGTTATGAATGATGCGGCTACGTGTCTACAGCTCATCAGTTCCCTATATCCTTACGATTTAAATAGCCACCAAAAGGCACAAAAGTCTGAAAAGATTCCTTGAGCCTTTTGTGCCTTTTTGTGGCCACTCTCATTCTTAAAGTTCGAGTCTTCCCGTGCTCTCGCCGTATCTATCGATATTGACTCCCGCTGTGTTGATGACCGTCAGCCACAGATTCGATGCAGGCGTGGAACCCTCTTTGACCTTAATATGCTTGTTCCCCTTAACGGCCCCGGTAGCTCCACCCACCAACACCAGCGGCAGGTTCGTATGGATATGTTGATTCCCATTGCTCATCCCGCTACCGTACGCATACAGCACGTGATCGAACACAGTGCCGTCACCTTCCTGAATGGATTGCAATTTGCGCAAGTAGTCCGCAAACAAGCTGAGATGGAATGTATCCACCTTCGCCTTCTTGGCGACCTGCTCGGGAACGTTGTTGTTGTGGGATATGGGATGGTGTCCGTCCTGCACGCCGAGGAACGGATAACTGAGGGTGCTGAGTTCGCGCGACAGCATGAATGTCTGAACGCGCGTCATGTTTCCTTGGAAAGCGAGCGCTTGCAAGTCGAACTTTAATTTAACGTGCTTCACCCAATCTTCCGGAATGCCGCTCGGTGTTTCGGGCGCTTCCAGACTGTGTTCGGCTCGCTGCTTTTCGGAGTGAACGATCTGCCGCTCGATTTCACGAACGTTCTCGAGGTACTCGTTGAGCTTCGCGACATCTTTTTGCCCCAAACCCTTGGAGAGGCTCTTGATGCTCTCCGTAACGCCGTCGAGAATGCTGGTGTTCTGATCCAACTGCAGCTTCCTCTCCTCTTTGGTCGCAGCATCACTGCCGAACATCCGCTCGAAGACGACGCGAGGATTCAATTCCATCGGCAGCGGCTGAGTCGGTGTCCGCCAGGCGAAGGTGCTCATATAGGAACAGAGATAGTCGCCCGCGCAACTCCCCAGATGGCTGGAGTGGTCTTCGGTCGCGAACTCCATCGATGGAAATGTCGTGTCGCGGCCGATTTTCTGCGCTATCACTTGGTCGACCGTTGTATTCAGCTTTAGGACATTACCTTTGTGCGGAATTGCGCCGCTAAGAAAGGTCGCGCTGCTGACCGAGTGGCCAGGCTCACCGCTGTTGTGCAGTCCGGTTAGGACAAGCACATTGTTCCGGAACGGCTCGAGAGGTTTCAGAATCGGAGAAAACTCGAAGCCGACACCTTCCTGCTCCGGTGTCCACTGCTTCATGATCGATCCCATCGGGACATAGATAAATCCGAATTTTGCGTTCGGATTCGCCGCTGTACGAACCAGCGGGGTTTGGGCTGGGACCATCGCCTCCAGGAACGGCAGGGTTAGAGTAACACCCGCGCCCCGCAAAAACGTGCGGCGGGACAGGTGCTTTTTAGTAATGAACATTGCGACTGCCTCCTTACTTCTCGATCTTGTCAATAGCGGACGTTTGCACTCCTTCGAACTTCTTCGCCCGCATTTGGAAAGGTGCGCTCTTCACAATACCCAGCACCAATGATGAAAATTTGTAATTCTTGCCGGCAGCATCTCTGACGATAGAACGAACAACCGGCATGTCATAAGTTTCAAGCCCCCGGCCCAACGCATACGTTAACAGCATCTCTGTCATCGTCCTCACAAACTGGTCAGGATGGCTCAGAATAACATTCCGGAGGGACACCGGACCATCAACTTTTGCTCCGTTATACAGCGTATCGTGCGCATCAATTGGAGCGCCGCCGTCGGTTGTTCTGTAACGGCCGATGGCATCAAAATTCTCCAGCGACAGTCCGATCGGATCCATCAGCCTGTGACAATTGGCACAAACGGTGTTAGCGCGGTGTTCCAACATGCGCTCCCGCATCGTGAGTACCTTCCCCGACAGTTCGTTCAGAGGCGGCACGTTCGGTGGAGGAGGAGGCGGCGGCGTACCTAGAATATTGGTCAAAACGTATTTGCCCCGGGTGACCGGACTTGTCCGGTCGTCGTTCGAGGTCAAGGTCAAGATGCTGGCCTGCCCCAACAGGCCTTTCCGGTATTCATCTTTGACAGGTACACGGCGCAGCTGATCACCGTATATGCCGGGCACACCGTAGTGCTTAGCGAGACGTTCATTCATGAACGTGTAGTCCGCGTTTAGAAGCGTAAGCGCGCTGCGGTCTTCAAGCACGACGCTTTCAAAAAGCATTTCCGTCTCCCGCTGCATCGACCGCCGCAGATTGTCGTCAAAGTCGGGAAAGATATCGTCGATCGGATACTTGGACTTCAGGTTTCTCAGGTACAGCCACTGCCCGGCGAAATTCGCTCCCAGAGCGCGTGCCCGTTCATCAGCAAGCATGCGCCTGACCTGCGCTTCCAGGACCGCCGGCTCTTTTAATCGTCCCTTAACGGCGAGATCAAGTAATGGATCGTCCGGAATGCTGCTCCAGATGAAGAACGCAAGACGCGAGGCCAACTCCAGGTCGCTGACGCGAAAGTTGGCGCCTGGGGCGACATTATCGGAATCTTTCTCAAAGCGAAACAGAAATTGCGGACTGACCAGGAGGAACGCCAATGCGGTTTCGATGCCCGAATCGAACGAACCGCCCTTCTGACGCCCGCTCTCGAAGAATCCCATCAATTGTTTCATTTCCGCATCGGTCGCGGGACGGCGGTACGCCCGTCGAGCGACCGTCGTGAGGATCTTGTTCGCACATGACGCCGCTTCGGCCTCACTTAAGGTGCGGCAAGTCAAGATCCGGCGCCGGCTGGGCGAATCTCCGGAAGGCAAAGCATTGAACGGGCCCTCGATCACAATCTTATCCAGTTGAGCGATGCCGTTGGTGGATACCGGATCGATTCTGTCCCGCAGGAAAGGTCTCAAAACATCTACCGGAGGAGCCGACGATTTCTTGAGGAAGGCGACGCCGATCGTGTGCGGTCCCGCTTTCACAGGAATACGTGCGATAAAACGTGCTTCGATCTGCGTCCGCGCCGCCGCGGACACGCCGGCCGCCAGAACCTCATCCTCGTGACCGCCGAAGTTCACCAGCTTGATTCTTTGACCATCAAATGTGACTTCAAGCGTATCGGTATGTTCTAACCCGCCGATCTGCTCTACGGTGTTGGCCCACAACTTCGGTCTAATCTCGTATTCCGCATCAACGGGAAAGTTGTACTGGATAACCATTCCACCGCGCGTCCCCAGCGGCAAACCTTCGATGTGGTCTCGCTGCGTCAGATCCATTCGAGCGCGAAATGTTTCTGTTGTTGCTGGGATTTTCGCATCTGCCATCGCCATCCGGGCGACTTTCCAGGCGACCGCAAGATACCGCTCCATGAGCGCCGGCGACGTGCCCAGAGAATCCGCAATATTGTCAAACCCATACGCTTCAGGATCCGGCGGCAGATACTGTGCGATATCGACGGCGTCGAGCGCGAACAAGTCACGCACGGCATTGCCGTACTCGGCCCGATTCAGACGATGAAGCGTCAGCCGTCCCGGGTTCGGATGCGCGGCTGCCCACTTGTCTAATGAAGTCTCGAGAAATGTTGCCAGCCGATCGAGCTGAGCTTTATCCGGATGCGGCGCGCCAACGGGCGGCATCATTTCCGCTCGCAACTTGCGGATGACTCTTTCCCAAACCGCGCTCTGAGAAGGAATATTGGCGAGGTCTGCCGTATCTAAAGTTAATCCTGCTGCCTTGGTACGCTGGTTGTGACATGTCACACAATATTTGTCGATCAGCCCGCGATCTTCGGTGACTGACGGCTCTTGCGTGGCCGCTTGCAAGCCTATTGCAACAAAAGATAAGAAAACGGTTAAGTATTTTATTTTCATGTTACTGCACAGCATTTGACTACAGATTCTTGGAGATGGTCAAGCTTTCTGGAAAGGGAATAGCCACAAAAGGCAGAAAATTCACAAAAGATTTTTGTGATTTTTTTGCCTCTTTGTGGGCTTTCCTCTTTTAGTACTTGAGCAGTGACACAACGTTGTAACCGGCTAAGCGCTTACGGCCTTTCAAAGCTTCCAGTTCGATAACGAAGCT
>QHWY01000393.1 GCA_003223875.1 Acidobacteriota bacterium
GCACACAGTGCGCAGATCAGTACTTTCACGCTCACGCAAGTATTCGGCGCGGCGTGCACGCCGGTCCTGTTTACGCCTCTGCCCGCTATTGTTGGCGATCTGAATCCGGGAGCTACTGCGTCGGTCAACCTCACGTTCGATTTCACCACCTGCGCGGCGGCGGCGAGGTTCACAGCGGTAGCTACATTCTCAGCCAACGGTGGCGGCGTTACGGGATCCATGACGCGGATCAATCAATTTCAGTAGGAAGTCTTAGGGGCGAACTGATGAACAAAACACTCATGTGCGGATTGTTAGCGGGCTGCTTGCTGCTCACTGCCGCGTGGGCCGACCCAATTCTTACGCTCAACCCGGCCAACGGCGTAATTAGCGGGCTACCCGGCACAACTGTCGGATGGGGCTTCACATTCACGAACGACACGAATTATGCGGTGATCACTGGGAGTCAGTTCTGCGCCTCGACGAGCAGCCCATTGCCGGATATCTGCTTCCCGCTCGCGCCAAACCTCGGGACCTACGCCGACTTTGCCGGTGCGCAATTCTTAGTGGCTGGCTCGTCTCCTGAGAATTCGGTGATCTCCAAAACCTTCGACGACACGGCATTGACTGGGATCGTGAGTTTCGACATTGATCCTGGCGACAGTGGGACTGCAAGCGGCATCATCGTCTTGACCTATGACTTGTTCAGTGTCAGTCCAAACGACCCAGCGTTCAGCTCCGACGACGAGCTGTCGAGTGGAAATTACTTAACCGCAGCGGCCTCGGTAACCGCGGTGCCGGTCACGGCGGTGCCGGAGCCAGCTTCGCTCTCGCTTCTGGGTGCGGCTTGGTTGGTCGTGGTGCTGGGCCGGATTAAATCTTACGTAGTGTCTTACACCAGCATTTGCTGAATCGTATGGGCAATTTCACGAATAACGATTCGCGGAAATTCTGGTTCAGATAGGCAGGAGCATGCGGCTCGTCTGGTTTCTTTTGCTTGGCTTCTCGCTTCTGTCGCTAGCCCATCCCGCCGCGGCGCAGAACACCTGGATGCCGGGAGAGCATCCCGTCCCGCTTTGGAGCAACGCCGGGGCATGGAGTTCCCGATGGCTCGACGGATATTTTCATTCTTAACGGCTCGGTAGGCGGCGACGTCAGCTTTGCGAACCGCAACACGTTGACCGTCGGCGCCCCGGCGACATTGACACTACTTTCTCCGACCACGGTCACAAACTCAGGCGGAATTCCGGGTCCTTTGTGAACAATGGCACCCTATTCAACGAATTGGGCG
Organism: Acidobacteriota bacterium; assembly: GCA_003223875.1. Lineage (GTDB taxonomy): Bacteria > Acidobacteriota > Terriglobia > 20CM-2-55-15 > 20CM-2-55-15 > 20CM-2-55-15. The sequence goes on from QHWY01000393.1 coordinate 1,271, forward strand.
GTCAGTTAAACAACAGCGGCACACTCGACAATTTCGGCACACTGAGCAACCGTATCTCCGGTTTCGTTATGAATACGGGTAACTTCAATAATCAAAGCGGCGGCCTGCTCATCAACGATCTCAGTTCCACGATCCAGAACGACCATTCCATAGGCAACGAGGCTGGTGCGACGCTCAGCAACTCAGCATACGATAATGGCTCAGGCTTTTTGGTGAATTTCGGAACGGTGGACAATTTCGGACAGCTCAAGAACGCTGTCTTCAATTCAATTGATGGAATTCGTCCTGAATGACCTAAATCCGGCGTGAAGTTCGCTGTTTTCGTGCAAATTTCCCCGAAAAGCGGGGGGTTGCTCCCGAAATTTATGCAGCAGTCGGTCAGTTTTCACAAAAGTAGGTTCAGCCTTCCAACGGTTTTAACCGATGAACTCGATGCAGGATCTTCTCTGCCCACACAGTAATCAGGGGCGAATTGACTAACCGCAGAGTAGGTCGGTTCTGCGGGCGTGTAAGTTCGCCCGGCACCCAAAAGAGTTTGTGCCGGAGCTTGCTCAACGTAAAACTTTGCCATTCCGCGGGAAGACAAGTCCGCTGAAAAGCCGTGACCAGGTTGTAGGCAAACCGAATCACTTCCAAATACAGGGCGTTGGCCGCAAAAGCTCGAGTCGGAATTTTCGTCAACGCATAGTCCTCACGAATCTCCCGAATGCGTCGTTCCATTCCGGCGCGACCATCGTAGAAGTGCCACACCCCGGCCAGTGTCATCGGCAGGTTCGTGTGCCAGGCGCGATACGCATATCGTTCCAAGGTAAACAAGGTCGGCTCCGGATCCGTCTCCTCGATCCTCTTCCGCGCCACAATGCAACGCCGTCCGTGAGGCCAACCGTGGGGATGGTGCTCAAACTCCGCGATCTCCCAACGAGGATTCATCGGTTCATAGCGTAAACCTTTGAGCGCGCGCTTCAATGAGCGGGTCATGCGCGCAACCACGGAATACTGGGCTAAACGCGCTTCCAGCATGTCCAACACCGGCCCGTAGCCGAAGCCGGCATCGGCCCGCGCCCGGAACTCGCGAATGTCGGAAGGACTAGAGAGAAAACAGCAGGCCAACAGTTCCTCGCTGCCCGCCCAAGTTCCCGCATCGCCACGACGCAGTTCCACATCCCACAAGAACGAGGAGTTCGCTTCCAAACAGAGCAACGGGTCATAGGATCGCTTGCCGCGATAGCGCGGATTGTAGCCAACCTCAGCGCCCTCCTGATGACCAAAGGATGTGACCACCGTGCTGTCCAGATCGAAGATGAGACGCGAGCGATGCTCCGGCAAGTGGATGAACCTTTGCAGCAGACGATCGTTGGCACGGTGTAGCTGCTCGCGGAGATGAGCCGGGGCGTTCAGCAAGAAGCGTCGTAAGGTCTGTGGATCGGGAAAGCTCGGCAAGCCGGTCAGGTACTGAAAGGTTCCATCAGAACGTAAGAGGGACGCCGTCTCGATGCGATCCAGTCCAAGCACGATGGGATAGACCAAAGCCAAGAGCATTTGCGAAACGCTATAGCCCTGGTTCTGCCGGGGATAACGAATCTGCTCAGCCAGGAAGTGTCGCATATGCAGCACTCGCACGAATTCATGGAAGAAGTAAGCTCCGCCAAAGTGGCTCAGACCCCCATGGTGAACGGCGATTCGAACATTTCGCGGTGATTTAGACGCTCTCACCGTATGCGAACCATAGGTTAGCATACCGTAACCCCGCCAGAAATGCACCAAACCCGCATCAGATGGGCATATTATTGCACTTTCAGAGCTGCGAATACGCCGGATTTAGGTTATCACCACTGCGGGAACGTCAATATCGAGGCTCTGCAGGATAGCGCGGTGCCCCTCCCGCTCCGTCCGCCCCGCCGCCTCCCACACCGCCTGCTCCACCAACGCGTAATCCACGGCTTTACCGCCGCCTTGCCGCGCCA
>QHWY01000230.1 GCA_003223875.1 Acidobacteriota bacterium
AAGCCTGGCGCCTCTGAAAAGAAAATAATTGCCGTGAAGAGAATAACTAAATTCCGGCGCATAAAAAATACCTCAGAAAGTCGTGTTGCAATTGATATAGACACGCCACCATTTCTCGCCGCTGTGCGCAACATCGATCGCGATCGGAAACCAGCATTCCCCTCCTCGCAGAGGAGGGGCTTTGCACAAAAAGTGCATGATCTCGGGCTGTCTCGCTGTAGCGCCGGTCTATGACGTCTATGACCGCCGACAATACAGCAATTTGCGAGATCGCCGGCGGTCATAGACCGCCGCTACAGTGGTCATACTCGACTTCCTGTGCAAAGCCGCGAGGAGGGGAATGGCTCACGAGCAGCCGCTGGTCGAGCCGCAATTCAGGCACCTGTAACAGGCGCCGTTTCTCACCATAAGCGAACCGCATTCGAAGCAGACGGGTGCGTCACGGTCTTCGATGTCGACGAGCGCGCCTTTTTTCGCAGGAACCGCTGTTGTTGGGGTACCGGCGACTCGAGGAGGCGCCGACACACTAAGATTCGTCAACGGCGGCTCCTCCACCTGAACACCAAGCGCTTTGGCTTCTTCGGCGGGTAGAAACTTCGAAGCCAGATACCGGAAGATGTAATCCATGATGGATTTCGCGTATGGCACTTGCGGATTCGAGGTAAATCCAGAGGGTTCGAATCGCGTATGGCTGAATTTATCGACAAGAACCTTCAGAGGCACGCCATATTGGAGCGCCATCGAGCAGGTTGTGGCAAAGCTGTCCATGACTCCCGAAAGCGTCGACCCTTCCTTCGCCATGACGATAAAGATTTCACCCGGTGTTCCGTCTTCATACATGCCGATCGTCAGATAACCTTCGTGGCCCGCGACCGAAAATTTGTGCGTGAGCGAGTGGCGCTCCACCGGCAAATGGCGGCGCACCGGCCGGCTCTCCACAATCACACGCGGCTTGGTGTCGGATGAGCTGGTGCTCAACGGCTGCGTGCGCTTGGAACCATCGCGATAAACGGCAACGGCCTTCAACCCGAGCCGCCATCCTTCGATATAGGCCTGTTCGATTTCTTCCACGGTCACGGAAGACGGCAGGTTCACGGTCTTTGAAATCGCGCCTGAAATAAACGGCTGAACTGCGCCCATCATTTTCAGATGTCCCATATAGTGGATGGATCGCGTGCCATTCATCGGCTTGAATGCGCAATCAAAAATCGGCAGATGATCCGGCTTCAGCTCGGGAGCTCCTTCAATGGTTCCCTTGTCGTTCACGTACTCGACAATCGCCTTCACCTGGGGATCGTCGTATCCGAGTTTTCGCAAAGCCTGGGGGACGGTGTTGTTGACGATCTTGATCGTGCCGCCGCCGACCAGCTTCTTGTACTTCACCAGTGCCAGATCGGGCTCGATGCCGGTCGTATCACAATCCATCATGAAACCGATGGTTCCGGTCGGAGCCAAAACGGTGGCCTGCGAGTTTCGATATCCATGAAGGATGCCCAAATCCACCGCATCGGACCACACTTGCCAGGCTGCATCGTACATTTCGCTTGGAATATTGTTCCGCTTGATCCGCCTCACCGAGTCCCGATGCATGCGCATGACATCCAGGAACGGCTTCGAATTCACGTCGAATCCCGCGCAAGGACCAAGCTCCCCCGCGATCTTCGCCGACTGCAAATACGCTTCGCCGGTCATTATTGCGGTGATCGCAGCGGCGTAGTCTCGTCCATAGTCGCTGTCATACGCGATTCCCTGCGACATCAGAAGTGCGCCAAGATTCGCATAGCCCAACCCGAGCGGGCGGTAATCGTAGGAATTGATTTCGATCTTCTTCGTAGGATAGCTCGCACAACCGACGATGATCTCCTGAGCCGTGATCGTAACGTCTACAGCCTTACGAAACGATTCGATATCGAAGCGCCCCTCCTTGCCGGAAAACTTCATCAGGTTCAGGGATGCCAGATTGCATGCGGAATCGTCCAGGAACATGTACTCCGAGCAGGGATTCGACGCATTGATCGGAGCCGTATTCTTCGACGTGTGCCACCGGTTGATCGTCGTGTCGTACTGCATGCCCGGATCACCGCAGATGTAGGCCGACTCGGCAATCATCCGCATCAATTCGCGCGCCTTGTAAGTGTTTACCGGCTCGCCGGTAACGATGGCGTGCGTCGTCCAATTCTCGTCGCTGAGGACCGCGTGCATGAACTCGTCGGTCACCCGCACGCTGTGATTTGCGTTTTGGAAAAAGACCGATGCGTAGGCCTCGCCATCGACACCTCCATCGTAGCCGTTATCGAGCAGTACCCACGCTTTCTTCTCTTCATTGGCCTTGCTGTTGATGAATTCGACGATGTCGGGATGGCCGGCGTTCAAGATGACCATCTTTGCCGCGCGACGTGTCTTTCCACCGGACTTGATTACACCGGCAAAGGCATCAAATCCCTTCATGAAGGAAACCGGACCTGAGGCGATGCCGCCGCCGGAGAGTTGCTCCTTTGAAGAACGAATAGGAGAGAGATTGCTGCCGGTTCCCGAACCCCATTTGAAAAGCATGCCCTCGGTTTTGGCAAGCTCAAGGATCGAAGTCATCGTGTCTTCAACCGAGTTGATGAAGCACGCCGAGCACTGAGGCGTTGGCTCAATTCCGCAGTTGAACCATACCGGAGAATTGAACGCCATCATCTGGTTCAGCAAAAGATGAACGAGTTCGTCATGAAAGATTGCAGCATCCTGCTCGGTGGCGAAGTAACCACCCTCGTACCCCCATTGCATGATCGTCGACGCGACGCGGCCTACCAACTGGCGGACGCTGGATTCGCGTTCCGGAGTACCTCGTTTGCCGTGGAAATATTTCGAGGCGACGATGTTGGTTGCCGTCATCGACCAGCTTTTCGGGACCTCGACGTTCTTCTGTTCGAAAATGATTTCACCCGATTCACTGGTGATGGCGGCCGTCCGGTATTCCCATTCGATTGTGTCGTAAGGCGAAATGCCCTCACGGGTAAAATAGCGGCGGAATTCGAGCCCCTTGCGCGCCGTCGTCAGGTCTCCATTTCCATCGGCTTTTCTGTCGAGAATTTCCTCTTTCATGCGCAAATACCTCCTTATATTGTGCTCCTTTTGGCTGATTGCGCAAGATATAAGGGTGGACGGACAAGTTAGGTCCAAAGTCGGGAAACCCGCTCAGGACACGGATGGCAGCGTCACCGTAAAGCAGGCACCCTTGGCCGGACCGTCGCTTTCAGCGGCTATCGTTCCTTTATGCAAGGCCACAAGGTCTTTCACGATCGCCAGGCCGAGGCCTATACCCCCGGGGGGTTTCAGCTGCTGACCGCGGCCTTGCCGGAACGGCTCAAAGATGTACGGCAAATCCTTTTCGGCAATGCCAACTCCATTATCGTGGATGCAGACTTTGATTACTGCAGCGCCGTTTTCGGCCGTGATTCGGACCTCGCCGTTTGGAGAAGCAAATCGGACGGAATTCGCCAAGAGGTTCCAGAACACCTGCCATAGACGCTGCTCATCGCCGCGGACCATGAGCGCATGATTGAAAGTGGCGTTTAACACAGTGTTATTCAAAGCGGCTATCGGCCGGATCTCTTCAATGACCTTTGCCAGAATTGGAGCGAGATCCAGTGTGCGGATTTGCAACTTGACCTGGCCGGCATCCGATTGGCATACGTGGAGCAGGTCTTCAATGAGATTCACTTGGGCCTGCGCATTCCGGTCGATCACTTCCAGCGCACGGATGCGTTGATCATCCCGGCCCTTTCGCAGGATGAAGGCCGCCCCAACGATAGCCGTCAGTGGCGACCGCAGTTCGTGGACGGCCATCGCGACCAACTCGTCTTTCCGCCTCTGTGCTTCGCTCGAGGATTTTCGCTCGTGGATGCGCTCAATGGCGAAGCCGGCTTGCGCGGCAATCAGGTCCAGCAATGCAATTTCGTCCTCCGAAAACGAACGCGCCTTCTCGAACTGAAGGATAACTTTTCCCATAAGCTTCCCGCCCGCCTGGATTGGAATGACGAGATCGTCAACCCAGCCTCGCCTAGCGATATGGGCATTCGGTACCAGGTTCTTGGATTCGGAAAGGGCGACGAATGCGCGATTGGGCCTGAAGATCTCCTGAACTTCATCGAGCGCGATGCCATAGACGCGCTCGACACTTTCCGCGTTTGACAGCTTATGGATGGATTCCAGAATCAATCGTAGGTAACTGATTTGGCGGTTCGCACTATTCGCCATGATTCGGCGACATTACGGCTCCCGGCCTTCTACCGCAATCAGTGAAAAAGCGGAACCGCTGTAGGATAAACACTGACCTACCCTTTCCTCTGCGTGCCTTGCACAACAAAAAGGGAACGAACCACAAAAGGTACAATGAGGATCACAAAAAGGCACAGGAAACCCTAGGGAAGACTCTTCTTTGTACTTTTTCGGCTGCGGTTTTGTGCCTTTTGTGTACTGCCCCCGTTTCGTTGGGCAAAGCCCCTTCTGGGAGAGGGCGCGAAGCGCGAGCCCGATAGGGCGAAGCTCAATCGACGAGTCCTTCTTTGATCCCGTAGCGCGTAATCTCGGCATTATTTTTCATATTTAGCTTTTCAAGGATGCGCACCCGATAGGTGCTGATGGTTTTCACGCTGAGCCCAAGTTCCTGGGCGATCTGGGTAACGGTTTTGCCAGAAGCGATCATGCACAGAACCTGATACTCACGATCGGAGAGGACCTCATGCACGGGCCTCTCGGTGTTCGCGCCCAAGTCGTAGACCAGCTTTTCGGCCAGTGACGGGCTCACGTATTTGCCGCCTCGGACCACTTTTCGAATCGCCTGGACCAGCTTTCCAGGAGCGCTGTCTTTGGTCACATATCCGGCGGCGCCCGCGCGCAGGACGCGGACGGCATATTGATCTTCCGGATGCATGCTTAGAACGAGCACCGGAAGGCGAGGGGATTCCGCGTGGAGTTCTTTGAGCACATCCAGGCCGCTCTTGTTAGGCATGGTGATATCGAGCAACACGACATCACATGGGTGATTCTTGATCACACGCATCGCTTCCTGACCATCGGAAGCTTCGCCACTAACGGTCATTCCTCCGCTTTCAGAGACAATGCGTTTCAGCCCTTCACGAACGACGGCATGGTCATCAATTACAACAACATTAATCATTTGGGGGGGTGGAAATCTCGATCCGGGTTCCCCGGCCCGGCGAGGAATAAATGTTGAATTGACCACCGATTCGGTGAACTCGCTCTTTCATTCCGACAATACCGAACGATCTTGGATCATTAATTTGCTGCCGCGTGATGCCCCTGCCGTTATCCGTAATTGAAATCGTGAGAACATTCCCTAACGATTTCATTCCAATGCGGACTTCGGTAGCTCCGGCATGCCGCACGATGTTTGTCAGAGCCTCCTGCACAACTCGAAATAGTGCAGCGCCGACGTCACGAGAGAGCTCGAAGGTGTCGCTGCCGCGCGACGACTCGAAGATGCCGCGAATCCCTGTCCTCTCTTGAAATTGCGAGAGTTGCCATTCGATAGCCGCAGGCAGTCCGATTTCATCCAAGATCGAAGGGCGCAACTCGGTGACGATCTTTCGAACCGTTTCGATCGTTTGGTCGACATGAGCGATCATCGATTTAATCTTCTTCGGCGCCCCATCCCCCGAGTGCGTCTGCGCTTTTAACCATGACAGATCCATTTTCAGGATCGTTAGCGCCTGTCCCAGTTGATCGTGAATCTCGCGGGCGACACGTGTTCGTTCTTCCTCGCGCGCCTGATCCAACCGGCCGGCAAACTCGCGCAACTGCTCGCGAGACTTGCGGAGGGATTGCTCGATCCGTTTATGTTCAGAAATATCGCGAATGGTGACCGTTGTCGTTTTCGCCTCTTTTGCCGTTTGCGAATCATGGTGAACAGGACCAAAACTGAAACTGTACCACCGCTTATCACCATTGACTCCGCAACACTCGAACGCGGTGGGCTGCCCGGTAAAAGCGGTCCCGACACACTTCTTCAGCTTCGCACGGTACTTTTCCGAAACGTAATCGGTAAGCCGGGTGCCTGCTAACGCGCGCGCCGAATATCCCCACACATGGCGATTGGCAAAGGTGATGTGGGAATTGTGATCCACCGTCATGATGATGTCCGGGGCGCTTTGGACCAGCGAGTACCAGTTATTCAGAGCCTCTTTCAATTCTTTTTCAATGGCCCGTACTTCGCTCAGATCCACTATTGCCATGTGATAAATGATTTCATTAACGCGACGCGAGGATCCCATCCACACCTGGACCGGCACGAAGCGGTCATTTACGCACAGCTCGATTTCCAGCATCTGGCGGACTCCAGGCGCGTGGCGAAGACGGCTCAGCAATTCGAGAAAACGTCCGACGTCATGCCCTGCAACGAATACGAGAAACGGCCGCCCGCGCAACCATTGGATTGGGAGCGCAACCAGCCGCGCGGCGCGCTCGTTCAGAGTAAGCATGATCCCACGGCGGTCCAGCGTAAGCAGGCAGAGCGGGGCTAAGTCATAGAGTTCTTCGTACTGCCGCAGTGCGTGTTGTAATGCCGATGATTCCCCTGCTCGCGGAGCAGGGGAGGACGCGCCGTCAACCGGCAGGCTGGCGGCGCGGATGGGATGGCGCGAAGCGCGAGCCCGGGAGGGCGAAGCCTCAATCGAAGACCGGCGAGACATTTCGTCCGGTCTGACCACGCTTTCCTTGAGGCTTCGCCCTCCCGGGCTCGCGCTTCGCGGCGCCAGCCCTCCTCTGCGAGGAGGGGAATGATGAGGTAGCTGTTTCATGCCTGATGCGCGCGACGCGTCTCCATATCCAGCAAAACGATCACAACACCATCGATTTTATTGTCGATGGTACGATACGGTCTTATCCTCATCGAATACCATCTTCCGTCGTGATCTTCCACGCGGAATTCTTGAATTTCCAGAGAATCGATCACGCGCTGTACGGCCTGCTTCAAGTCCGGTGTTTTGACATTGGCTTTGATATCCGTAATCGGACGCCCGATATCGCCTGGAATGAGATTCATGACCTTTTCGGCCATCGGCGTAAAGCGCCGAATCCGAAGATCATTGCCGAGCATGATAATCGGTATATTGACGCTGCTCAGCAAATTACTGAGATCGCTGTTGACCTTCGAGAGTTCGTCGTTGCGGTTTTGCAATTCTTCATTAACCGTGGTCAGTTCTTCATTGGTAGACTGAAGCTCTTCCTTCGCCGTTTCCAGTTCTTCGTTGATACTCTGCAGCTCTTCGTTGCTTGATTGGATTTCTTCATTGGCCGAGCGCAACTCTTCGTTGGTGGTCCTCTGCTCCTCGATGATCGACTGGAGATACTCGCGAGTCGCCTCCAGCTCTTCCCTCAAACGTTTGGTGTCCACGTCCAAAGAAGACGATTGTTTTTTTTCGATCTGTTTCTCCGGGATTTTCTTCTTGTCCTTCTTCGAGACTTCGATGGCCGGACGGTTTGCCTCTTCAAAGACCAGCAAGTAATAACGCTCTCCGTCCGGAAGGTCCTTGACCGGAGTGATTTCGAAATTGACGGTTTTCAAAGTACCTTCGTGCTCGATCAGCACCCCGTCTTTACGAACCGTGCGGTTCCGTTTTGCTTTCTGAAAAGCGACGCGCAGTTCCAGATGCAGTCCGGTCTTGACCATTCTGAGCAAATTCAGGCTCGCATCCCCTGGAAGCGGATCGAGAAAAGGCCCCGTTTGGCCGATGAATTGGACAATCTCGAGGTGTTCGTTCACGATGACGCTGGCCGGAGAATAGCGATACAAGAGCATCTGCTCCCCGACTTTCAGCAGATCCGGGCTCTTTGCACCATCCGAGGGTGTTCGATGATCGTGTTCCGCATGAAACCGCGGCATGAAATCCAATGCGATATGGCCGTGAATGCTCTTTTTTGCATAAACCTTGTGCTTCTTGTCCAGCGGCTCGAAAAGGTCGGCGAAACCTCCAACAGTTTCAGCCGAGCCCAGAAACAAAATTCCACCGGGATTCAAGGCAAACTGGAATAGCGGCAGTATCTTCTTCTGCAGGACCTGCGCCATATAGATCATGACGTTGCGGCAACTGATCAAGTCCAGCTTGGAAAAGGGCGGATCTTTAGCCAAGTCCTGCTTTGCAAACACGACCATGTCGCGAATGTTTTTGTTGATCTGATAACCTCCCTCGACCTTTCCAAAAAACCGTCGTAATCGGGCGGAATTGACGTCCATCGCAATGCTTTCCGGATAAATACCCACACGCGCCTTGTTGATAATGCCGTCGCTGAGATCGGTCGCAAAAATCTGCATCTGAAAATTGGACGTTTTTTCATCACCCAGGAACTCCAGAAGTGCAATTGCAAGCGAATAGGCCTCCTCACCTGTCGAGCATCCGGGCACCCAAAAGCGGATTGGAACGTGTGGAGGCTTGTTTCCGAGGATGCGTGGAAAAGCAATGCTCTTCAGGCTCTCGAAACAATCCGGATCGCGAAAGAAACTCGTTACATTGATGAGGATGTCATTGAATAGAGCTTCGACTTCGTCTCTATGGTTGCGCAGAAATTGTAAGTAACCTTCGAGACTGTCGATCTTCTGCAGAAACATCCGCCGCGAAATTCGGCGCTTGATGGTTCCTGGCTTGTAATGGCTAAAGTCGACCCGGCTGAAATTTCGGAGCACAAGAAAAATTTTATTCAGCGTTTCATCCGCGGTTATGGGCGTTTCGGCGTCCGGCTTATCGTCCGAGCCAAAGAGCTGAACGTGGGTTCCGATTCGTTTCAATTCGGACGCGATACCTTCCGGCGCCAGGACGAAATCCACATTTCCCGCTGCAACCGCGCTGCGAGGCATGGCGCTGTACTTGGCCGACTCCTCATCTTGCGCGAGCGTGACACCCCCCATGGCTTTGATCGCTTGTAATCCGAGAGTGCCGTCGGAAGCTGTTCCCGAAAGGATAACGCCGACGGCGCGGCTTTGGTAGTCGCTGGCCAAGGACCGGAAGAACCAATCGATCGGCATCCGAAAGCCTCGATCAGCCCGTAATGGCGATAAATGAAGCAGGCCGTCGGAGATCGACATGTCCGCATCTGGTGGGATGACATAAACGTGATTCGCTTCGACACGCCTGCCGTCGGTAACTTCAATCACGGGCATTTTGGTCGCTTTGGCCAACAACTGTGAAAGCATGCTCTCGTGTTTCGGAGCAAGATGCTGAACCAGAACGAAGGCCAACCCCGTATCGCGAGGCACCGCCCGCAGCAGTTGCTCAAATGCTTCAAGTCCTCCAGCCGATGCGCCAACGCCGACAACCGAGAGCGGACGATCGCTATTGGACGGCTTCTGTTTCGAGGACACCTTCCCCAGCCGCTGGTTCGCGATCTTCGGCTCCTTCGTCATAAGGCGAGCCGGTTGTCTGTTACTGTTGTCTTTGGAATGCCGTGAGGATGGCCGCTTCCCTTTCTTCGCCATCAATACCTCCGGAGCCGAGAGCGGCTATTATCCTCCGATCGGAGGGATTCATCCTGTTTTTTCTTCCGACAGGCTTGCACAAAAAGTGCATGAGGGCGGGCTCTCCCGCTGCAGCGGCGGTCTATGACCGCCGACAATGCAGCAATTTGCGAGATCGCCGGCGGTCATAGACCGCCGCTTCTATGTGGCCATTCTCGACTTTCTGTGCAAAGCTCTTCCGACAGGAGAATACGCCGGATCGTTCCGGCTTGCGCTTCACGTCCTTCAGCCGTAAAGCGTGGGCTGGGAATTAGCCACAAAAAGGCACAAGATTCACAACACTTTTGTGATTTTTTGCCTCTTTGTGGCTAATTCAAAAATCCGCGGATTCGGGCAAGCGCCTGCGCAGCGGGTGTGTAGTCTTTGTTCTCGGCTAGCGCCCTGCGATATTCGTCCTTCGCGCGAAGCCAGTCGCGCTTGGATTCATAAGCGCGGCCGAGATTCATGTGGGGGTAGCAGTAACTTTCGTAGCGTGGAGCTTGAAGAGCGCGTTCGAGCCATGGAATGGCTTCGTCGACTTGCCCCTTCATCATGAGATACGATCCGATATCGTTATAGGGATTTCCAAAACTCGGATCGACATCGATCGCCTTGAGACACTCGGCAATCGCGTCGTCGATACGGCCCATCCAACTGTATGTCCATCCCAGAAACGTGTGCGCCTCGGCTGTCGGATAAGCTTCGATCGATTTCTTGTAGAGTTCGACGGCTTCGTCCAGCTCTTTTTTCATCTGGTGTTGGTATGCTTCTTGAAAAAGCCGGATCGCGCGTTCCTGGCGTGTTTCTTCAGCCATGGATTAAATAAATTCCAATGCGACACGGTCGGGAATGATCTTTTTCTTGTAGGCTTCCTGAAAGAGCCTGCGAACTGCCTGCCTTCCTTCGCTGCCGTAATCGAGTGTCAATTCGTTTACGTACATCCCGATAAACCGGTCTACACGCTGCGTGTCGAGGCCACGGGAAAATTGAATCGCGTAGGCCATCGCCTCTTCCCGGTGATCAAGAGCATATTGAATGCTGTTCCGGATGTCTTGCGCGACACGCTCCATGAGCTTTTGTCCGAGATCGCGCCTGATGATATTGCCACCCAGCGGAAGCGGCAATCCGGTTTGTTTGAGCCACCATTGCCCAAGATCGACAACTTTATGCAGACCTAACTCCCTGTATGTAAGCTGGCCTTCGTGAATCAGAACTCCGGCATCGTAATTCCCTTTCTGGACCTCATCGAGGATTCGGTCGAAAGGCACGACCTTGTACTGAACGTCCGGCTCGAACAAGCGAAGCGTCAGAAACGCAGACGTCAAAGTGCCCGGAACCGCGACGACGTTGGTCGCAAGACTTTTCGCGCGTATCGGCTTTCCGGATACGACAATCGGACCGTAATTCCTTCCCATACTCGCGCCGCAAGACAGCAGCGCGTATTGATCGGCCATGTACGCATAAGCGTGGAAGGAGATGGCTGAAACTTCGTACTCGCCCTTCATGGCCTTCTTGTTCAACGTCTCGATATCGCTGAGCGTGTGAACATAGTTCAACTCTCGAGTATCGATTTTCCGCGTCGCCAGCGCGTAAAACATAAAGGCGTCGTCCGAATCCGGACTGTGTGCGACATGAATGTCCTTTTTCATAGCGTCCAAGAATAGCAAAAGAATTAGCCACAAAAAGGCACAAGATTCACAAAAAAGATTTGTGATTTTTTTGTGCCTCTTTGTGGCTAATTTCCTACGTTGTCGATAAGACGTGTGCCACCGATCCAGACGGCAGCAGCGATTCGAACGGGGCCGGAGATCGTCGAGAGCGGTTGTATTTCGCTCGGATCGACAATCTCGACATATTCAACACGCATGAGTGGCTCGGCCCTGAGAATCGCCATCGCCGTTTCCCGAACTTTCGCGGCATCGCGCTCGCCTGACCGGATGCGGCCGGCGGCTTCCTGCAATGCATGGTAGAGGACCGGCGCAACTCTCCGCTCGGCCGGATTTAGGTACTCATTCCGCGAGCTGATCGCCAAACCGTCCGCCTCGCGAACGGTGGGCACTCCGATAATTTCAATCGGGACATTCAGATCCGCCACCATGCGCCGGATCACCGCAAGTTGTTGCATGTCCTTTTCGCCAAAATAAGCGCGGTTCGCCCGCACAATGTTGAACAACTTCAAGACGACGGTTGCAACTCCGCGGAAGTGCCCCGGGCGGAACTTACCGCAAAGGTCTTCGCTTACTCGCGTGACCTCCGCGAAGGTCAACTGCGGGGTTCGGTACATTTCGTCGACGGATGGATTGAAAACAATATCCGCACCATGCCGCCGGCATATGCCGAGATCTTTAACTAATGCCCGCGGGTACCGCTGGTAGTCTTCGTTCGGGCCGAACTGAAGCGGGTTCACAAAAATACTGACGACGACAACACCGCACTTCCGGCGCGCTGCTTCGATTAATGCTTCGTGCCCGGCGTGGAGCGCGCCCATTGTGGGAACCAGACCGATTACTGTGCCGGATTTTCTCGCCGAGAGTAGCGCTTTTCGAACGTCGTTAACGGTCTGAACAACTTCCATTCACTGGCTGCGCCCTTCCGGGCTTGCACTCGCTCCGCTCGTCCATTCACTGGCTGCGCCCTTCCGGGCTTGCCGCTCGTCCACGTACCTCCTCAATGTAGGCGCGCGCCGCGGAGACAATTTGTTCGGAAAGCTGCGCGTACTGCTTTGCGAACGGGGGGACGGGCCCATCGGAGAACCCGAGCATGTCGTTGATCACGAGCACCTGACCGTCGCACTGGGGACCAGCGCCAATACCGATTGTTGGCACTTTCAGACTAGCCGTTACGCGCGCAGCCAGATCCGCGGGAATGGATTCGAGGACAATCGCAAACACGCCGGCCTTCTCGAGAAGATCGGCCTCCTTCAAAAGGCGCTCTGCGGTCTCGGAGTCGCGACCTTGGGGACGAAATCCGCCCAACTGATGGACCGATTGAGGCGTCAGGCCAAGATGTCCCATAACCGGAATGCCGATATCGACCAGCCGCTTTGCCGTATCCCCGATCTGGCGTCCGCCGCCTTCGATCTTCACGGCCGCCGCCCCGCCCTCCTGAATCAACCGGCCGGCATTTCGCATGGCTTCTTCCATGTTGAGCTGGAAGGTAAGAAACGGCATGTCAGCCACGATGAGGGCCCGTTTCGCGCCTCGGCTAACGGCTCTTGTGTGATGGATCATCATGTCGAGCGTCACGGGAAGTGTGTTGTCAAAACCCAGGACAACCATCCCGACGGAATCGCCAACCAAAATGACGTCGATACCAGCGCGGTCCAACAGCCGAGCCATGGTGTAGTCGTATGCGGTCAATACGGCGATCTTCTCGCCGCGTTCTTTCATTGCCCGGAGATCGGGCACTCGTACAGGTTTCATCACCTACTAGAATACACGGGTCTCGTTGGGAGAGATAAGCCTGTAATGCACCTGCCGCCACACGATCTCGGTCGAAAGCGCTGAACACACCATATTGTAGAGATACAGAAGCGCCACGAGCGGTGAACACAAGATGTAGAACCAGCCGTGATCTGGCCGCGCCAGCGGTGGCAGAACCGTTTTAACCGCTTGATAACGCACCCAGTTATTCGCGACAGACAGCGAATAGATGACCATCCAAAGAGCGGCGTGTGTGAACGGAAGGACCAGAATGGCCCCGTCAAAGATCACGTATCCGGCAAAAGCGAGGCGCCAAAGCCATCTGTGATACACGCGCGTGATAACGATCTGACGTGTGGTGAATTCGAAAAGCTCGCCCCACGTGCACTCGCCATAGGTCGGGATCAGGCACTCCGGTACAAATACAATCTTTGTGCCCGAGCGGCTGGCGGCATTCGTGATCGCATAGTCATCGCTTAAGGCTCCGCGCCAGGCATCGAGAATGTTGAGCCGCTCGAAGGTTGCACGATGCATCGCCATTGAGCCGCCCCACGCGAAATTTCGATCGTGGTTGCCGAGGAGGCCAAGTGATGAAGCATTCCACCCCGAACGCATCAGCGTCGACAGGTGCGCACGCCTTGCGGCGTACCAGCGGTATCCGGTCGTGATGTTCGCCGCATCCAGCGGTGCTGTCAGCTTCGAAAGCCAATCGGGTGGAAAACGCGCATCGGCGTCGCAGAAAACATAGATACCGGCAGTCGCGTCGGCGTGAGTGACACCGTGCGCAAGATTGTGGACTTTTTGACCGCGATCCGTAGCCCGGCCAGCAACGACAATGTTCGTGACGCCGAGGCTGCGAAGGACCGTGTATGCAGGATCATTGCTGGATTCGACGATGAAGTGCGCCTCGTAATTGCTGTAATCCTGATCCAGAATCGAGCGGATGTTCTTCTCGAAATCCGGGTCTGTTCCTTTGCACGGGCAGAAAACAGCTACTCGCTCGCGGGTTGAGCGGGGTTTCGGCCGGAATGTGCGGATATGGCGGGCGGAACGGATGCTTTCGAGAAGTGTGAAGATGCCTTGAACAATGGCCAGGACCGCTAGAGCGATAGTCATTGGCTTCCAATATTCCCCTCCTCGCAGCCCAACTGTAGCGTGTTGCCCAAGCCGCGAAGCGGCAACAGAACCTAGCCCAGGGCGGCAGCCCTGGGTTTGATTTCCGAGCGGACACAAGCCGCGAAGCGGCAGCAGATGCTACAAATCTGTCGCCCCTTCGGGGCTGTGACATGGACGAACACGAACCCCAGCGCTCGCGCGCTGGGCTATCTTCTCACTCGCTTCGCGGCTTGGGCAACACGCCCTGACGCCCTGGGCTACCTTTCTGTCGCCGCTTCGCGGCGAAACAATTCATTCACACCTCATAGACCTCCTCGAGGGGAATGGTGACTTCAATCCCACATTCGGTTCAGGAGCCGGGCGGGGCTCATACGCAGTGCAAACCCAAAGGCCAGCGGATGCGACAGCAACCGCCGAATCATCGCGCCAATCATCCTCCTCCCCGCCCACCGCCGTGTCCATTCCGTTTCGTATTCCCCCTTCATTTCCGCGTAGCTCGCACCCCGCCGGACTCCCCATGCCACGACGCGTGCTGCCAACATTCCTGTCTCGAGCGCGTGCCGCATCCCTTCACCGCAAAATGGATCTACCATGCCGGCCGCATCACCGATCGCGATGAAGTCTCCCGGCAATCTATCGTAAGCCAGCGGTCCCGTCACCAGGCAGTCTCGCCCATCGATATACCGGCGCAGACCATCTTTCTTGACGAGGAAGCAGGAATTCGAGCGGCCGCGCTCAATCGACACCGAACCGCCGTAAGCATCATCGAAGAACCAGAAGTTCAACACCGGACCCTGCGTCCCAGTCTCAACGTACTGAATTCCGAACTCATCCACACTCCGGCGTTTCGTAAACCGGCTCAACTTTCCCGCTGCATCGATCACAACCGAACATTCCATTCCGTTCACGTGAAACACGCGGCCACTACGCTTTACCTCGTGAACTGGGCATCCTTGTTCCACGCGAGCACCGCATGCCACCAGCGCGTCCAGTGTGCTGCGCGACACACCCAGGCCGGGCCGCTCAAACAGAATTTCGACTTCAACCGATGCAACGCGAACGCGCGCCGAGGATACCTGAACAGCTCCGGCTTTTCGAATCTCATCCGCAAGACCAAGCTGCTCGAAACAGTTGACCGCGCTCGGGGAGAGAAACCCGCCACACACCTTTGGCCGCGGAAACCGCTCACGTTCCAACGCTATTGCATCAATGCCCATCCGCTCCAATTCCCGCACACAGGCCGCGCCCGCAAGACTTCCACCGATGACGATCACATCGTGCATTCTCATTTTTCCGCCACCAACACGAGACGGAAGGGAAAGCTCCGATACACCCGCGCCGGCACTCCGGCGCGGTCGGCAACCTGTAACAACTCGCGCGGCCGGAATGAGCGCAGGACGGATACCGGCCCGTCATGTCTTACCATTGTGCTCTTGCTAAACGCCGCCGCAAGGGCGCGAATCGACCAGTACGCGACGGGATGACGATACAAATCGTTCACCAGGACCAACTCCCTTGAAACGCGCCACATTTTTTCGAGCACACGCACACAGTTCGCCTCTGACAGATGATGAAAGAAAAGCGAAGCCATGACGACGTCGAAGGTGTTGTCGCGGAACGGCAGTTCCAACGCGTTGCCTGTAACCGGCCACGATTTGCGGGCAGACTTCAGTCCTTTCGGATTCACATCCAAAACGACGATTTGCGCGGGTATCCGCCTAAGCAAGGCTTCACTCACATCGCAAGCGCCTGCCGCCACATCGAGCACAAGCAAATTTGATTTATGCGGGAGAAATCGCTCGATCGCGCGTATGCCGCCCAATCGGCGATTAATGATCCCCAGCTCACGATAGGCCTCATCGAATTCAGAATCGGGCCGGCTGAGATCGTCCATGATCTCGGACAAGTCTGCCCGGCTGGAGAAGCTAGGCATTTCCAAGAACAAGAGCCGAGTTCTTTGAACCGAATCCGATACAGTTGGCGAGCGCGTATCGCACACGCGCCTCTCGCGGAACGCGCGGCACGTAGTCGAGGTCGCATTCGGGATCGGGATGATCCAGATTCAAAGTTGGCGGGATGATGTCTTTTTTCATCGCGAAAAGGACCGCGCTGATTCCTGCCGCGCCGCTGGCGCCTTGAGGATGGCCAACCATAGACTTCGTCGCGCTCATGGGAATGTGGCCGGCGCGTTCCTTAAAGCAATGCTTGATGGCACGCGTCTCGATGCGGTCATTCAAAACCGTGGACGTGCCGTGAAGATTCACATAACCGATATCGTCGATCGTCAAGCCGGCGTCCTCGATCGCCAGCGACATTGCGCGTGCGGGTTCGACACCGGATTCGTCGAGACGTACGCGATGATGGGCATCACATGTCGAGCCATATCCCAGAATCTCGGCGTAAATGGGAGCCCCGCGGCTTCGTGCGGACGATTCGGTTTCCACAATGTAGATCCACGCTCCCTCGCCGAGTACAAATCCGTCGCGGTCCTTCGAAAATGGACGCGACCCCTGTGCCGGCCGGTCATTCCACGATTCAGTCAAGATTCGCATCAAACAGAAACCGGCGAGAATCCCGGGAGCGAGCGGCGCATCCACGCCACCGGTGATGGCGATGTCGGCATTCCCGTGGATCACCGCATCGCAGGCGTAGAACAAAGCGTCGGTGGAACTGGTACATCCGGTCGAAACGACGTGACTCGCTCCATGGAAACGAAATGCCATCGAGATTTCGCTGCTGAGCGTCCCGATGGTCGACGTGGGAATCGTGTAAACGCTCGCCTTTTTCGGTTCTCCTCGAAACCAGTGTTCGTATTGCCGCTCGGTAAACTCCAGACCGCCGCCGCCGCTGCCGAGCATCACGCTGATCCGGCGCCGCTCCTCGACGGTCAATATTTCCGTATTGAGTTTCGCGTCCTCGAGTGCCTGCCGTGTCGCGGTGATGGCTAATGCGGCGGCGCGCGAAACGTGAGGACGCTCTTTCACACGAAAGAAGTCATAGGGATCGACACCTTGGATTTCACCGGCAATTTGAACGGGAAAGGGCGCCGGATCGAAAGCGGTAATGCGCCGGACGCCGCTTCGAGCATTGCGGAATCCATCCCAAAGTTCGTCTCGCGAATTACCAAGTGGGGTCATGCAGCCGAAGCCGCTGACGACAATCCGATCGCGGCGGGCGCTGCGGGTCCGTTTGAAAGACACACAGAAATCATACACCGGCTATAAAGCCGTGAGCGTTTGTCGCCGATAACACAATTGGGAGACCAGTATGGACATTCTTCCGGTGAACAACCTGACGAGGGTGGTCGATACCCGGCACGGCGAGGGCGAACAACCTCAACGGCGGCAACCACACCGAAAACGAGAGAAGATCACCCCAGCCTCGCCGATCTATACACCCGACGGTCATCTCGAAGAGGACCAAGGGTCGAAAATCGACGTCATCGCCTGAGCCTAAGCGGAATAGCCACAAAAAGGCACAAAATTTCATAAGATGGTTCCGGTTTCATTTCGTCTTTTGTGTCTCTTGTGCCTTTTTCTGGCCATTCCTCTTTTGCGATTCCTCGCCGCTACTGTAAAATTTTTGGGGAGGATTCATGGGCGAAAATACGATCGAGATCACGGATTCCAACTTTGAATCGGAAGTTGTGAAGTCGAGCACACCGGTGCTGGTGGACTTCTGGGCAGCTTGGTGTGCTCCATGCCGTGCTTTAGCTCCCACCATCGACTCCATCGCCACCGAATACAAGGGCCGCGTCAAAGTAGGCAAACTCGATGTCGACGCAAACGGTTCGACTGCCGCACGTTTTAGTATTCGAGGTATCCCAACCCTCCTGGTCATCAAAGACGGTCAAGTGAAAGAACAGATCGTCGGCGCTGTCGAAAAAAGCGTGATCACCAAAGCTCTCGACAAACACCTCTAGTGAAAAAGAATCTCGCAGTCGTCGGCATCCAATGGGGTGACGAAGGAAAGGGTAAGATCGTCGATATCCTGTCGGAAGGATTCGACTGCGTCGCCCGATACCAGGGCGGTCACAATGCAGGCCACACGGTCAGTTTTGGGAATCGCCGCCACGTCTTGCACTTGATCCCTTCCGGAATTTTTCAGCCGAAAGTGACGTGCGTTATCGGTTGTGGAGTGGTTCTCGATCCTCTCGCGCTCATCGAGGAATCTCAAGCGATCGAGAAGGCCCTGTCGATTCAAATGCAAGGCCGCCTGTTCGTCTCCAATCGCTGCCATCTGATTTTGCCGTATCACCGCGTGCTCGAAGCCGCCATCGAGAAGCAACTCGGCGAGCGCCGTATCGGCACGACATCGCGTGGCATCGGTCCCGCATACGAAGACAAAATGGGACGCCGGGGCCTTCGCGTCTGCGATTTGATGACTCCGGAAACACTCCGGGAAAAGATTGCCGCACTCGTGGCTGAAAAGAACCGAGTGCTCGAAGCGTTGAAATATCCGCAGACCATCGATCCGGATCCGATCTGCGACTCCTACACCCGCTTCGGCGAAACGATGAAAAGCTTCGTCTGCGACACGTCGGCCTTGCTGAATAAATTGGTCCGCGAGGGAAAAAGCATTCTCTTTGAAGGCGCTCAGGGCACCCTGCTCGACATCGACCACGGAACGTTTCCGTATGTCACCTCATCGAACGCGGCGGCCGGTGGCGTAGCGGCCGGCACCGGTATTTCACCAAAACACGTGCACAGAATCCTGGGGATATGCAAAGCGTATGCGACACGAGTGGGCGGCGGGCCATTTCCCACCGAGTCGGTCGAGCCGGCCGGCGACCAACTTCGCATCCGAGGAAACGAATATGGCTCGACGACCGGGCGGCCGCGCCGTTGCGGTTGGTTTGATGGTCCGGCAGCGCGCTACGCGACGATGATCAATGCGCTCGACTCCGTCGCCGTCACAAAGATCGATGTGCTCGACGCGTTTGGTGAAATTCCGTTCTGCACGGAATACAAATACAAAGGATCCATCTTGACGGAATTTCCGGCCGATGCCGCGATTCTCGGTGCTGTCGAACCGGTTTATAAAAGGTTGCGCGGCTGGCAGACGGCAACCGCGGGCATCAAAGAATGGGCGAAGTTGCCGGCAGCCGCGCAGGACTATCTGAAATTCCTTTCGGACTACTTGGAAGTGCCGGTGAGTATGGTATCCACCGGTGCCTCGCGGGAGGAGACGATCCGTTTGTAAAAGGGGAAGGTACACAAAAGGCACAAACGGAAGCCCGAAAAAGCACAAAAAGCCCCAATTTCTTTGTGCCTTTTTGTGATCTTCATTGTGCCTTTTGTGGTTCGCTCCGACCGAAAATCACGCCCTTCTTCTCCGGCCCTAGCGACACCACAACCGCTGTACTCGCAAACACCACCAACGCTGTCAGAGCCATTGCATTAGAGTAGCTGGTCGCGCTACCGAACAGCGCTTGCAGATAGGTGATGCTGCCGGCCAGCAGTATTCCACACTGATAAGCGAAGCCCGGCATGAATCCGCGGATCTGATCCGGCACGAGTTCCGAGATGTGCGCGGGCACAACGCCCCATGCGCCGTGCACGCCGAATTGAATGAAAAACCCGCCCAGCGCCAGCATCGCAGTCGTCGGAGAGAATACCCAGAGCGGAATCACAAGCACCGCCAGGCCCAGACCACAGGCAATGGAACGCCGCCTTCCGAAACGATCTGAAGTGAGAGCCACAAGAACACCGCCAACAAGAGCGCCAAGATTTGCAATCATCGTCATCACTGCGGCACCCCCGGCGGAGAATCCCCGCTGTGTTTTCAGGAATGTCGGATACATGTCTTGCGTGCCGTGACCACAAAAACCCATGAACGTGAGGAAAATTACGAGATAAATAAAGACCCGCAGATTCGATCGGATCGTGCCCCACAATGCACTCCACTCGTTGCGATGTGTCCGCTCCCACACTTCCGACTCCTTCACTTTCGTGCGGATGAACAACGCAAGCAGCGCGGGCGCGCCACCTACAAAGAACAGGGCGCGCCAGCCGAAGTGCGGAACGATGAGGAAGTAGGCAATGGAGGCCAACAAATTTCCAGTGGTGTAGCCCTGCTGCAAGATTCCGGAGAGCAGGCCGCGCCATTTAGGCGAGATCTTCTCCATGACGAGAGATGTGCCCGCTCCCCATTCACCGCCCATCGCAATGCCGAAAAGCGCGCGCACAATGAGAAACGTCGTGAAGTTGGGGGCCAGCCCTGATGCGATCGACAAAACCGAAAAGGCGATCACGTCGATGATCAGCGGCTTGCGCCGGCCGTACTTGTCCGACATCAGGCCAAACAGAAATGCACCGACGGGCCGGAACGCCAGTGTGATGGTGATCGTCAATGCGACCTCAGCATTCGTGCGGCCGAATTCCTTCGCAATCTCGGTCAGCACCATCACGACAACAAAGTAATCGAAAGAATCGAGCGTCCAGCCGATCGTGGAAGCAAGAACCGCGTTCCAGTTATCCCGGGTTTGCGCCCGCGACAATGTTTGCGGCGCGCTGGCTACTGCTGATGACATCACAATCCCGGTTTGTAGGTCTTGCTGAAGCCGTTCCGCGTATTGACGACTGTAAACGTTCCGTCCTGTTGCGCCGAGATCTTAATCCAGTAGGCTGTGCCGTTATGGGCGGGCGGTGGAGGCGTATTCGGTCCCGCCTGCGGCGCGGGTATCGGAGCAACCGGCATCGCGGAAGACGCTTCATCGATCCCGTTGGCGATGAAGAGCCCCGGAACGGTGTATTCCTGACCACTCAATTGCGAGAAGTGGATTTGCCAGAGGTCTTCAAGACCGGGGGAAGAATGCACGGTTTTCATCACCTCCGGCTCACCGCCTTTCCGCGTTCCGTTGTTCATAACGGCGACTCGCGGGTGAAGCGCATGGACAATCACTGCCGAATTGGATGTCGCCTGACCGTGATGAAGTCCCAAAAGGACGTCCACCGTGCCGATGCGATTCGTTGGACACATCAGCTCAAATTCCTTGTTCTTGGTCAGATCGCCTAAATGGATCGTGCGAAACTTCCCGAACGTAACGTGAGTGCCGACCGATTGTGGATCTTCCGCATTGTTCTCGCCGGGCTTGAAATTAGCGCAGTACGGGTTTCGCCCACCAGCTCCCGGCAGCGCGTTCTTGATCAGCTGGCCGGCAGAGGTCACAATGCGCGCATCAAAACCACTGATCGCCAGCTTATCCCCCGGTTTTGCAACCGTATGTTTGGCCTTCGCCACAATTACCGGATATGTCTTTTCCAGGAAGTCGTCCGCCAACTGGCCCGGCTGAACATTCGGGCCGTGATCGATGAATTCTCGAATCGGAACCTTCGAAGCGAGTTCGGCCAATCCTCCAAAGTGATCGCCATGCCAATGAGTGATGATCAGATGATCGATTTGCTGAAGTCCCGCATCCTTGACGGCCGCCGCGATACGGCCTGCATCGCGAGGAGCCGCTGCGCCCGCATTTCCCGTATCGATCAGGAGCGATTCGCCCGACGGCGAAACGAAAAGCGTTGCGTTCCCCCCTTCTACATCGATGACATAAATCTCGAGATTCTTTGAGGCGGCAAAGACGCTGACGGAGAGAAGCAAAACAGTGGCAATCAATATACGCATCGTGACCTCCTACAATAACTACTTAACCGCGAACACCCAGACTGCGCCGCCCTGCGGAACTTCCGGAAATTCCCCAGGGCGCGCGCGGTTCAGGACCCCTTGCATCGCGACGGCATCAACCCCCCAACCGGACTGGACCGCGATGTATTGCTTGCCGTCCACCATAAACGACACGGGCTGGCCGGTAATGCCGGAGTTCGTTGGGAACTGCCATAAGAGCTTGCCGTTCTTCGCGTCGAATGCGTGGAACATCCGATCGTTGGTGCCTCCTGTAAATACAAGCCCGCCGGCTGTCGCCAGCATTGGTCCCCAGTTCATCGACGCCGGGTACATGTGTGTCCACACTTTTCTGCCGGTGTCGATGTCCCATGCCTGAACCTCGCCAATGTGATCCGCGCCCGGAACGAGGTACGTCGTATTTCGCGCGCCGATGAATCGGCTGCCGGGCGTGTACGGAACCTCCTCGTCTCCGATCAACGTCCCGCAAAGATTCTCGTTGGCGGGAATGTAGATCATTCGTGTCTTCGGACTGAATGCGATCGGCGGCCAGTTCTTGCCGCCCCAAAGTGAAGGACAGAAATCCGCCAGCTTGCCGGTTCCCGGCTTTCGCGCGGGATCAACGTCGGGCCTGCCAGTCTCTGGATCAAGGCTCTTGAACACGTTTTGATGAACGAAGGGCTTGCCTTCGACGAAACTGATGCGGCCACTGGAGCGCTCGAGGAACCAAAGATACCCATCGCGGGCGACATCGATCAAACCCTTGTACATTCTGCTGCCGCGTTTAAAGTCCACGAGGATTGGCGGAGAGACCTCATCCCAATCCCAGGATTCGTTTGGATTGTATTGGTAGTGACCTTTAATCTGGCCTGTAGCCGAGTCCACCGCGATTGTTGACGCGGTGTAGAGATTGTCGCCTGGACGCTTGTCGCCGATCCATGAACCGCCATTTCCCGTTCCCACAAAAAGCAAATTCGTCTCGGGATCGTAATTGGGAGTCACCCAAACCGAGCCGCCGCCATTCTTCCATTGATCGCCTTTCGGCCAGGTTTCGCTGCCTGGCTCTCCCGGCGCGGGCACCGTGAAGGTCCTCCACAATTCCTTGCCTGTATCGGCATCGAACGCAGCAATGAAGCCACGAATGCCAAACTCTCCACCGGATGCACCCACGAAAACTTTTCCGTCGGCGGCGAGCGGTGCCATCGTGGTGTAGTAGCCGTTCTTGTTTTCTTCAACCTTGGCAGTCCAGACTTCTTTTCCTGTCTTCGCGTCGATGGCAACAAGCAACGCCTCGCCGACGGCGAAGAACACTTTGTCTCCATAAAGCGCGAGACCGCGCGTTGTCTGATGCGGCACAAGTGCGCCTTCAGCCGGTGGTCTTCGGTAACGCCAGAGCAGCTTACCGGTCTTGGCCTCGATCGCAATAACTTGATTGCCGGGCGTGGCAATAAACATCACACCGTTGTTGACGATTGGCGGAGCTTCGTGCCCATTAACCATGCCTGTTGAAAATTCCCAAACCGGAAATAGCTTCTCGACATTCTTCGTCGTGATCTGCTCCAGAGGACTGTATCCCCAGCCATCATACGTGCGGCGTACCGTCAACCAGTTGCCGTCCTCCGGTTTCTTAAGACGATCGGGGGTGACTGGCTTGTAATTCTCCAGGATCGGCGGCATGGGAACCGCCGGTTGGGCGGGTTGTTGTTGCTCCGCGGCCATCGTTCCCGCAAGCACAAAGAGTGCGATGGTTACTCGAATGATGGGCATGAGACCTCCCCATATACTGTAGCGGCGCTCTATGAGCGCCGGCAATCCACTCTGCATTGTCGGCGGTCACAGACCGACGCTACAGATCAATGCTGAAGGCTAGAATCTTCGCACGATGCAAACCGAATTGGCTGGAAAAGTTGTAAGGAATTGCAGCCTGTGGATCTGGACTGGCGCCAGCGTCGCGATCGCGTTCGCAATCGCAATGGATCTACACAGCGGGCGGGCGGCAGTTCTTTGGGTGCTGGCAATCGCTTTGTGGGCGGCATACTTTTGGCCCAAGGCCACTGAAGAGAAGTCGTTTGGTTGGACTCCGCGATCCTTCAGTCTTGCCGGGTTCGTCATCGTATCGGCTGGCGGCGCTTTAGCCCGCTTGTACCGGCTCGCCGACTTGCCGCTGGGCTCGTTTGTCGACGAAATATTCACTCTTAATAGCACTCTGCTCCAGCTTGAACAGCCGTTTGATCCTTTTGGCCACACGCTCGCTGTTTCCAAAGCCTGGGGAAACGATCATGCGAACCTGTTCCTGTATTTAAATCTGCCGGTTCTGAAGGTCTTCGGCGTCAATTACTGGAGCACGAAACTGCTGGCGGTCATACCGGGTGTAATTGCGTGTGCCGTCGTATTCCTGATAGCGCAACGGGTTTTCGAGAAACGCATCGCGCTGGCAACCGCTGTACTGTTCGCGACAGCTCACTGGTCTGTTCGGCTGAGCCGGTACGGCTGGGATGTAGCTGTGATGATCATGATGTTTGCTGTGGCGATATGGCTGTTGTTGATCGCGATGCAATCAGGCCGGATCTTCTATTCTTATTGCGCGGGAATCGCGGCAGGTACTTCTCTCTACAGCTATCTCGGAGCGCGGATCGCGGTACTTTCGCTTGTAAGCTTTATGCTTTGGGAGTGCGCGTTGCGGCGCCACCGGGCGATGTATGGCCAGGCGGCTGCGTTCGTTCTTGGCGTCACAATCGCGGCATATCCTTTCTTGTGTTATTACCTATCGGACCCCGCAGAATTCTGGGCGAGAACGTCCGAAGTCAGCGTCTTCAATCACGAGCATCCAGTTCGGATGGTCTTGAACAATATCGCGCCTCACGCCCTGATGTTTCACTGGCGAGGCGGTACGTTTGCCCGCGATAACTTTCCCGGCCTTCCCATGATCGACCCGCTGAGCGGTCTGTTGCTCATTGCCGGACTTGTGATACTGGTCCGAAGCGCAGACACATTTGCGCGTTTGATCATGTGCATCTTCGCATTGAACTTTTTGGGTGGTATTTTCTCGCTGAGCCAGGAAGGCGCACCGTATATCTACAGGACCGCGGCGGTGATTGTTCCGGCCTTCCTGGTTATCGCAGTGGGGCTGCAATGGTTCGTTGAGAAGGTAGGAAGCCGCGTGCTCGCATTATTGGCCGCCGCGATCGTCGTTTTAAACTTCTACTTTTACTTCGGTTTAGAGCCACAAAACACAGCTGCCATGCGAGTTATGGCGTATGAACCGCCGTTGATCGGATTGGAAGTCGCGCGTGACAATCTGCCGGTTTGGTTGGTGGGCGAGGACGTGCTTTCGCAGATGGAACTGAATTCGAGACCGACGGAAAAGTACGCCAATGCCAACCCCGCGGTTGTGTTGCCTTCTGTTCTTCGGAAGCTGGCAATCATTAATTTTTCCGGCCGGTACGACACACGTCAGAGGCTGGCCGAAAATCTCACTCATCCGAAAAACATGTACTTTGTGGAAGCCTCGGCTTTGAAAATCGGCCCGCCCCTTAGACCTGCAAAGGTCATTTTCAAAAGCAGCAACCAGGAGATGATGGAAACCGTCGGCCGGCTCGGCGCGTCCCTCAGGCCCGTCCGCAATGTTTTGGGCGAACCTCTTCTGACCGTCGCGGAATTTGGCAATCGGCCGATTAGCCGTTAAGGGAGACTGAAGGTGAGCAAGGTGTCCGAAATCTCGCCGCCGCCGCACCCTGCAGCACCGCCGGCGAAGTATGCCAGGTCGCCGAGTGTGACCGCGCGGAAACCGTGACGACCTGTGGCCATCGAGGCCAGGCTCACCCAGCGGTCGGTTTTCGGGTCGTAGCCTTCGTTTTCGATGAAAGTCTTGCGATTGTTGCATTCGCCGCCGGCAACGAGAATGAGACCTCGATAAAGCGTCACCGCCATTGCGCTGCGCGGTGTCGGCATGGGTGCCGCCGATTTCCACGAATTGGTCGCGGGATCGTAGACGTCGTGCATGCCCGTGTTGTCGACGGTCGCATTAAAACGCCCGCCGATGGCGTGGATCCGCCCATCCAGCGCAATCACGGCCAGATGATCCCGCGCCTTCGGTAACGGCGCGAGGTCGCTCCATTTGTTGGTCGCGGGATCGTAGACCTCATGCGTTGCGACTGTTACTGTATCGACGCCGCGCCCGCCGATCGCGTGAAGCTTTCCGTTCAGCGCAGCCAAACCCACCGATCCGCGCGGACTCTTCATTGGCGCCAATGTCCGCCAGGTATCGCGGCCTGGATCGTATTCGAAAGCGACGTCCAAGGCGCCCATATGGACATTTCGTGTGAAACCGCCGACGACGTAGATCTTTCCGTTCATCCCGACCGCGCCTGCGTGACTGATGCCGCGCGGCATAGGCGCGCGCTCACGCCAGCGATCCGTTGCCGGAGCGTACTCCTCAACGAGCTGTTGATCGTCGCGTCCTCGCGCCGATCCGCCCATCACATATATCTTTCCGTTCACCGAAGCGGCCGCTACCTCGCCGCGCGGTTCCGGAAGCCGCGCCTTCTCCGACCACTTCCCTTGCCCCGCAGACTGAGGCCGCGCGAGGCCGCCGCCGGCGAAGCAAACCATGATCAGGACGAACACGAAAATGACAAATGGCTTCATATTGTGGTCCCCAATTCTACCGTAGAATTCTTCAATGATGATCGAAACAACGGAATATATGGTGGTGCCTCAGTTTGAAAATTGCGGGGTTTCCCAACTGTAGCGGCGCTCTTATGAGCGCCGACAGTGCAGCAGTTTAGACATCGCCGGCGGTCATAGACCGCCGCTACAGATGAAACTGAGTCACCACCCAATATATCGTTCAGACCAAGGGCCACTGCGACATACATTTTTTCAATTCCTCGGAGGGTAGCGCGGGGCGGGCCCCTCGACCCGCCCTCCGCGCTCCTTACGCGCAGACGCGCGTGAAGGTTTCACTCCAATCGGTATAGTCCAGCTTGCCGAAAGCACGAACCTGGAACGCATAGTTTGTTCCTGGCGTCAGTCCACTGATGGATACGGCTGCTTTTGCACTGGCAAAAGTCTCCGTTGTCCATGTCGCGGGCGTGCCGCCGCCGGCAGGTACCGGGGCATATCGGACGTAGTGCGACCGTGCGCGAGGAAGAGACTTGATCGTCGCCAGCAGTTCACCACTGCTACCGTGTGTGATCTTAACAATCGAGGCTGGCAGCAGCGGCGTCGCTGGGGTGCGCATCCTGGAAGCCGCTTCGAATCCGCTCGACAGAAACGTCGGCATGTCGTTCTTGCACATGATCTCGACGTAACGGCCGAGCAGGCGAAGCGATTGCGTTAACGCTTCCCGTTTCTTCTTTTTCTCGCTGATCGCTTTCTTGCGTCCATCGAGCGCCTGCGTGATCAGGCGAGAGTAGCTATCGATGTCGGCTTTGAAAGCGTTCATATCCATCGGTGGATTGGGATAAGCGGCATTACCGTTCGTCCCTATGTAGAAGGCGTTCAGACGACCGAGAAAAAGCTCGTCTGACAGTTTCGTGTAACCTAGTATTGGTATGATTTGATTTAACTTCGACATTGTTTACCTTCTTTGCCGCGAAGCAATGCCGCGGTTAGATCGTTGACGGTTTCCCGGCGCGTGAAAAAACAGGGACCGATTCACGACTGCATCGGCATGAGAAAGGCAACCGGACTTTCTCCCCTCTACTGACTACATCCCGCAGACCCCCCTTTCCTTACAGCCGCCGCAAAATTTTTTTGGCGGTCGGGGCTGCCTCTTGCGAGTCCCTATAGTGTGTAAAACACCGGAGAATGGAAAACGGATGAAAGAAAATCAGCCGGTATCGACAGCAACGGATGTCTCGACCAATAAAACCAACAGGTTAGGCACGGAAAATTTTTTGTCGCTCGCCGAAGAACGGCAGGAACTCGAGGATGTCTTATAAGATACCGGCGTCTTCTTATAAGAAAACGGCGCCTTCCTATAAGATCGTCGCCTTTTCTTATAGGAAGAAGCGCGCTTCCTATAAGATGTCGGCGTCTCCTGATAAGAAGAAGCGGGCTTTTTATAAGATGTTGGCTTTTTCTTATAAGAAAACATTGGCTTCTTATCAGATATCCGCGTTTTCTTATGAGAAGAGGGTAGCTTCTTACCAGATGTCGGCGTTTTCTTATCAGCAGGGGCCGGCTTCTTATCAGATCACGGATTGAGGAGAGTCGATGTACTTGCCAAAAATGTTTGAGGAAGACCGCGTTGAAGTCTTGCACGAATTGATTCGCAGATACCCGTTCGGCACCTTGGTCACGTTCAATCATGGATTGCGGGCAAATCATATTCCGTTCGAGGTAGAGTCCGCGCCTGAACCCTTTGGGATCCTCTATGCGCATGTGGCTCGTGCCAATCCACTCTGGCGTGACCTTTCGCGCGACAACGAAGCACTCGTGATTTTTCAAGGACCGCAGACCTACATTTCTCCGTCGTGGTATCCCACAAAAAAGGAGACCGGAATGGTGGTGCCGACCTGGAACTACGCCGTCGTCCACGCGCATGGCCAGTTGGAGCCAATCGAAGATCCCGTGTGGCTGCGGGCCTTTGTTGACAAACTGACAAAAACTCATGAGGAAGGTCGAGCGGAGCCCTGGAACGTTTCCGACGCACCTGCGCCGTACATCGAAAAACAGCTCAGCGCCATCGTCGGACTCAAACTCACGATCACCCGGTTAGTGGGCAAGTGGAAGCTTAGTCAAAATCGTCCGGCAGCAGATCGTGCAGGCGTGATCCGCGCTTTATTTGAAGAAGGAACGGAATCATCAGTGGCTATGGCTGAAGCAATGGAAAAGGCTAACAATGTGATCCGTTGAAAAGAATCGCCGGGTACAGCTTGAATGCGGGCTTTCGGAGGATTCTATTGGTATCCGGGCGATAGATAGTCAATCCCCGCACGACCGATCCAAACGCACTCAATTGAACTTCAGAAGCGAAAATTCCGAAAATAGCTTGTGGTCCTCTCCTAATCAGCGTAGAACAGCCAAACGATAGCCCGCTGTATAGGAATCGTCCCAGAAGAAGAGAGAGCACGATGAAGATAGCGCCACGGACCGCTGTGATCCTTTTGCTGTTTTGTACGACTTCACCACTTCACGCCCAATGGCTGAAACATTCCACGCCAGGAATCCCCCGGACCCCGGACGGCGCGCCAAACCTGGCCGCCCCCGTGCCACGCACGGCTGAAGGCAAGCCGGATTTTTCCGGCGTGTGGGGATTCGATGCTGGCCCGTCTCTGTTTTACATCGCCGGTGGCCTGAAGCCTGATGAAATCCAGCCTTGGGCGCGTGAGGCTGCCAAGCAGCAGAGCGAAAATTACGCGCGCGATGACCAGTTTCCGCGGTGCCTGCCGGAAGGCCCGCGCTTCAATCACTTCCTGGCGCTTCCGAACAAGATTGTGCAGACGCCAACGCTGATGATGGTCATGGCTGAAAACCTCTCGTACCGCCAAATCTTCCTGGATGGGCGTGCGCTCCCCGAAGTGGTCACGCCGAGTTTCATGGGCTATTCCGTGGGGCATTGGGAAGGCGATACGTTGGTCGTGGAAACGATTGGCTATAAGGACACCACCAAGTTGGACTTTGCCGGGCATCCGCACACGGAAAATCTCCGCCTCACGGAACGATATCGCCGCCTCGATTTCGGGCACATGGAGATTCAAGAGACGTTTTCTGATCCGGCTGTCTACAGCCGGCCGTTGACCCTCACGGTCAAGGCCACTCTGGTACCGGATACCGAGTTGCTAGAGTACGTGTGCGCCGAGAACGAGAAGGACCGTCAGGGTCAGCATCTGGTCGGAACCGTCGGTGAGGAGATGAAGGCGATCAAACCCGTCAAGGTCTCGCCCGAAATTCTCGCCAAATACGTGGCGAGGTATGACTTTCGGTGGCCCGAGAATCCGACCGTCCCTTCGGTGTGGCCCGTCACGATGGCCAATGGGGAGTTGTTCCTCCAAGGCGCGCCCTTGACTCCGCTGTCCGAGACGCAGTTCCTCTGGGCGGGGAGCAATCGACTCGAATTTGTCAAGGATGCGCAGGGTCGTGTCACGCACTTTGTCGTCACCGTGGTTGAAGGCAACCTGATCGTCAAGAAAATACCGGATGGAAAATAGCCCCCACCGCCGGACTAAGCCTTCGTGGCAACCCCTGGCCAGCGAGCCGAAAAAAGGCCACGCCTAGCATTTGTGGGTTCAACGCTTAAGCTTAGCGAGATCATGGTATCGATTCCGAATATTAGGATTCGTCTGCAAGCGGTAATCGCCCAGACGGGGGCCTACAAAAGACGAGATGCCGCTGTACTCGATAAGCTCGCGACGCCAAGAAACAACTCCTGGAGAACAAGCTCAAGCCGATTTGGGCTCACGCCTTGATGTGCCGCGGTCGTAGCGGCTCGAATTCCTCGTCCTCAACTGCGACAATCTCCTCGGCCTTCAACGCGTGCAGGGGCGGGGCGAACCACCGCTGAGCGACGATTGTTGGAATGATCGCGGACCCGATGACAGCCCCCATGAGAATCGTAAATTGCTGCTGATCGATGATGCCTGCGTTCAAGCCAAAAAATGACGAAATCGTCCCGAACGTCAGGCCCGTGCTCATTAAAAGGGTCGTGAAGACTGCGTGCGGTCTGACGAACCGGCGCGCCGCCGGCAGTACCCCGACGAACTTTGTGGCGATTTTGACGAGCAAGAACCCGAATAACAGCCATGCGCCCGCCGCTAGCTGCCGCACGTCAACGTTGAGGCCGCCCTTTAGAAAGAAAATAGGTGTCAGGAACGCGAAGGAAACGATGCGGAAACGCCGTTGCTCTTCAGGGTGACGCTCGAACACCTCCGAAACCGCAAGGCCCAGCAAGAAGGCAGGCAGCACGGCATGCGACTGGGCAAGGTCCGCCGCCCACATGAGCAAGAACAGCGCCAGGAAGGCACCCTTGATCTCAGGTTCGATGACGCGCGCTCCGTATCGGGCGAAGAACGGACGCTGCAAGACCATCATCAACGCGATGACGAGCGCCGATACGACGACGAAAAGTACGAGATACGCACTCGGCCGGGCGAATAGCACCGAGAGGGCGAGCGCGGTACTGAGGTCGGTGATGAACGTTGCCGCCATGAGGATCTTGCCCAGCCTGTTCGCGGCAAGTCCCGTTTCGACGAGGACGGCATACACCACGGCAAGGGACGTTGTCGAAAGCGCCGTTCCTGCAATCTCTGACTGACGCAGGTTCCAGCCCGCCACGTAATGGGCGAACAGTGCGACGCCGATGAAAGGTAGTAGGAAAGAGAGACCCCCGATTACCAACGCCGGCTTCCACTCTCGACGGAGGAGTGTCCGATCGACTTCCGCGCCGGCCAAGAACGTGAGCACGATACCGGCGAAGCTTCCGATGAAATCGATCCACGGTGTCGGTCGCGGCCCGAAGAGACTCGCTCCGACAACGCCGAGGCCAATCTCGATAATCGCGACCGAGATGCCAAACTCGACCGAGACAATGGCGGCGACTAGGATCAGTGCTGCAACAATCGTTGCTGTGGTCAGATCAGTCATGAACGTGCTCCCTATGCACCTGTTGTGCGTAATGCTTCTTCGTCGCTCACAAAGATGGCTAGGAACCGTGTTGCCCAGCACCTGACGCTCGCGGCGCAGTGTGAGTTCACCGCTGGGCGGCTCGATAACGTGTATTTTCGGGGCTGACGTGTGGCCGGAGGGGTTTTCCTACGGGACGTGCACCCCGTAGGAGTCATTGGCCACGCAGATAACGCGTGACGGTTAAAGGCGGACTCCACCGCCTAGGTTCTCATTTTTGCACGCAGAACACCGCCTGATCAAGCGAACGCTGTCGCGGCTAAGATCAGGCCACTACCCTATCGCGCGGAGTGCACGACATATTTTGTGAAACTCAGACCGCACGGCTCAAGAAGCGATCCGTCGCTCCATCAAAAATGTTCGTTTCTGCGCCCCGACACATTTAACGAAGAGGGTTCCATTACGACCGCTGAAGCTTTTTTGCGCCGATCTCCTTAATCACGCTGACTTGGCAAGGAAGAGACTCGATGCGGGCATGTTTTTCTTGACGAATACGCATCGTCTGCTGAGACTGCCGTGACGAAGGAATCCACGGATGCACAGAACAATGACGATCTTTTTTGTTGTCGTGATGCTTCTGGTGCCATTGCGACTGACGGCACAGAAGGGCGGGCGTTCCTCGGCCTCTCGCTCAACGTCCTCCAGCCGTTCCACGCGCTCCACATCTTCTCCGTCCCATCAAACGTCTAGGTCCACGCAGTCTCCGTCCAGATCCGTGTCGAAGAAATCGACCGTCGCTCAACGAAACGGCAAGCGCAGGATTCAGCGCAGCGCTGCCGCTCGCGACGAGTTTATGAGACGGACCGGCTATCCCAAGGGTCGCAAAGGCTACGTCGTCGATCATATCGTTCCTCTTGAATGTGGAGGCGCAGACGCTCCCTCGAATATGCAATGGCAAACCGTGGAGCAAGCGAAGATCAAAGATCGAACAGAGAGAAACTGCCGGCGAGAATAATTAAGTGAGCTGCGAATTCTTCGATCCCCAAGTCCGGAAACGAGAAGGTACCGAAGGCCGAGAGCCTAATTTCATCCAATAGGTGGCGGCGCCGTGCTCGTTGTCTCTTTTTTACCGAAGAGTTTCTTAATGATTCCAAGTGCGGCGGCTACTCCAACGATCAGAAACTGAAGGCAAGAATACCGAGCAATAGTACTTTAAAAAATCCCGCCTTCGCTGCCACGGCTCCCACTATGAGACCTGTAAGGCCATATGCCGCGGTCTTTTCGCCGGGCAAGTAGTCTGTGTACCGATGACCCTCATTGAAATCGACTGCTGCGAGGACATGCGTAGCCTCTGCCCGAATTATCGGGAGTTGATCCATACCACTTACTGCATTAAGAACCAAAACACCACGTCGCCCAAGAATCCGAATATTGTAATTCAGCGTGTGATCGGCTGAGTCACCAAAAGCTAATTCCCTTGCCCAATAAAGCTTGTGGGCCGCTTTGTCGTAGGTAGGAGGCTCAGCCCATCCAATCAGGTCTATGGTGACGAATCCTTGCTTCTTTCGTTCCTCATTGTTTGCGGCTGTGCCTTCGCGCATTTGAGTCAATATTTTTGTGTAATCAAGGGAGGCGGCGTCTTCATCGTTGACATAGCCTTCTTCCTCAAAACTGATCACTACACCCCGTGATTTCTCATGCAACGGACTTATATCGGCGGGCACAAGCATACCCAACACGCCATCGACGGCAGCGGGCGGATTGCCCCATGCTTCCGTGAGGAGCCGCCGACTGCCTTCCTCATTAATAAAACGAAATTTCTCCGGTACACGAATCGTGGCTATTCCTCCAGTCAAAGTGACAGCCCCTGTCTTGAAACCCAGCTTGGCTACAAACTCGTCGGGAGTTCCGGTAAATTTCGCTCCCTGAGCTAACAGCGATCCGGTGCTCATAATGACAAAGAGCAGTGTTGTCGGCAGACTATTCCTCATTTATTCCTCCCATACAGGGGCTTGGGTTCAGTGCGGGCACTTTATACTCACTTGATGGGGTTTTCGTCGAGCACAAACAACGAGGTATTCTGATTCGCAGAAGCGGAACGCTTAATCGAATCCTGCGAGTACTGTAATCTGGCCGCCGAGATTCCGTTCGATTGGATTCTCGATCGCGTCTTACGGATTACCTTCTCGAAGCGCCGGCGAAATGTCCGAACTGCCGACATGATATCTTGGAAAAAACACTGATCGCGCCGGAGTAGGCACAGGCCTCGAACGCGTTCGAGTATTGACAAGATTCGAGCCGAACTCACTTGGGTCAATCAACCGCTGGACCCCAACAGATGCAGTTGTCGGCATATGCGGTGCTGTGAGGAAAACCATCATTCCGCAGACGCCTGTACGCGATCTGTCGAAACACAAGTCTGGACTTGGCGAAAGGAGTACTTCTGTTTGGCATGCCGCGAGTACCAGTGGGGCGGCCGGAAGATGTTTAGCTCAGCACTCCGCACGAGCTGATTAGCGATGGCATGCCTTTCACACGAACAACTCCGACTCGAGAGCATTCGAAAGTAGGCTGCTACTGAGCTGAAGCGCCGCGCTGGAAAAAGGCCAGAAATTTGCCCGAATCTCCTTGGCTCCATGCTACAAAGCCAATCGGAGGCACCTCGCGATGAAGCGTTACATTTTCTTTATGTTTTTCCTCATTATTACTCCGCTTGCGAATGCGCAGACCTTAAACGTCTTTCCACAAGTCGCCGATGGGGTATTCGGTGATGGCGGTTATTACAAGACAACGTTCATGATTCTGCCGGGCTATGACACTTCATCGCCGACTATCACCTGTACGTTGGTTCTTTACGGCCTGGGTGTGAACCTCGACGGTCACGGATCAGCAAGCCAATGGACAATCACGATTTCGCAGGACGGCTACTACGCGTCTTCAAGTGCAGCAGATCAGTCTTTGCGGACGGGATATGCGACGCTCACTTGCAGCGAGTACGTGTACGCCCAGGCGCTTTATAGCTACTACGCAAAGGACGGAACGAAGATCGCAGAAGCGACCGTCTTCGCCTCAGCGGGTGACATTGGCGGTTGGTCGAGTTATCGCATGATCGCCGATCAGCGCGGCGGCTCTCAGCTTGGTATTGCGATCGCCAACGACACGGACCTGCCGCGGACGTATCAAGTCACGATCAATTCGGTTAGCGGACGGGTCACCATTCCGGCGCGCACATCAACAGGAAAATTTCTAACTGAGATAGTCCCGGGCGCGGCGAATGCCGTTGGCATCCTCACAATCGAATCAACGGACCTCTCGGGTTTTTATGTTATCGGGCTGAGATATACCGGGGGCATCTTTACCACCCTCCCAGCAAACTGAAGCAAGCCTCACCAGCATCCGAGCCTAACGCAGCGCCGGCACAATGATTGATATACTCGGACGCATGTCTGTTCTGCCTCGAAAATGTTCAACAGCAACTCGGACATGCCTCAATCAAAATGACGGTTGATACCTACACTCATTTGATCCCTGGCGCCGGCCGTCAGGCCCTCGCTGCTCTGCCCGGAATCGCCTCTCCCATTGTTACGGAGACAGCTACTGCAGTCGCCGGTGACTAAGCTCGCGTGGCAACCAGTGGCAACCAAACCTCAAAAATGAATTAGGCCGCCAGAGAAGGCGGCCTAATTTACTGATTCTAAAGTGAGCCGTGCTGGATTCGAACCAGCGACCCCCTGCTTAAAAGGCAGATGCTCTACCAACTGAGCTAACGGCCCGTCCAAACCGACAGGATAACACGGGAAACGAGGGGTCTAAACCCCTCGCAGCCGGATGGAACGCGGTAGGCTGAACGTATGGTACTAGAAATTACGAATTCGGAAAGAGATCTGCTTTTTGAACTGATTGAGTCGGCGCACCGAGAAATGATTCAGGAGATTGATCACACGGATGCACGCGATTTCAGGAAGTTGCTCCAGGAGAAGATCGAGTTGTTGGAGCATGTGGGGGCGAAGATTGGGGGGGTTCAGTGAGGATTGGCCTGAACTGACCACCCCTGGCGCTGTGCGCCACCCTCCTCTGCGAGGAGGGGAATGGGCTTGCTTCTAATTTCTATTTTCGAACGCCGTGATGGCAGACCCCTGTTTCAGGATGTAGCCGATTTCATCGAGACCTTCGAGGATGCAGGTCTTCGAGAAAGAATCGATTGGAAATGTCACAGTAGGGCCGCCGTCAATGGAAAGAGTTTGGGCGGCGAGATCGATGGTCACGGCGGCGCCGGGTTGCAGCAACGCATGGGTTTTGGCATCCACGACAATTGGGAGAAGGCGGTTTTTCAAACTGTTCTGGCGAAAGATATCGGCGAAGCTGGTGGAGATCACGGCCCTGAAGCCGAAATCCACGAGAGCCCATGGGGCGTGCTCGCGCGAACTGCCACAGCCGAAATTGTTTCCGGCAACAAGAACCTGAGAACCGCCTCCAATGAGCGCGCGAAACTCCGGACGGTCAGCGAAGAGATGCTGTCCCAAGCCGGCTTTATCGGTGACTTTCAAGAAACGCGCCGGAATAATCTGATCGGTATCGATGTTTTCTTGCGGTATCACAACCACGCGAGACGAGATTTTCATAAGCCGGCTCCAAACCGCCGCGGATCGGCCACCCGGCCTTCGATAGCGCTGGCGGCCGCAGTAAGCGGCGATGCAAGCAGGGTTCGCGCTCCTTTTCCCTGACGGCCTTCGAAGTTGCGATTGCTTGTGCTCACCGACACCTTCCCTGAGGGAACGGCATCGCCGTTCATGGCGATGCACATGCTGCAGCCTGCCTCGCGCCACTCCGCGCCGGCTTCCTTGAAAATGCGATCGAGACCTTCGGCTTCGGCCTGCCGTTTCACTTCATAGGAACCCGGCACGACGAGCATGCGAACGCCCCGGCTTACCTTGCGTCCGCGAATCACGCGAGCAGCGCTTCTCAGATCCGATAACCGGCTATTCGTACAGCTTCCGATGAATACAACGTCAATGGGATGTCCGGCCAAAGCCTGTCCGGGTTCCAGCGCCATGTACTTCAGGGCCGCAGCATCGGCTTCATTTTCCGGTTTCGGAACGCGGCCCGAAATGGGAATGCTCATCGCCGGATTCGTGCCGTAGGTGATCATCGGTTCGAGCGCGGAAACATCGATGGTGACGGTCTTATCAAAGTGAGCGGCTTCATCGCTGGGGAGCTGTTTCCACCGAGCAAGCGCATCATCCCAATCTTTAGCTTTTGGAGCGAACTCACGGCCGGCCAAATACTCGAATGTCCGGTCATCGGGCGCGACCAAACCCGCTCGCGCGCCGCCTTCGATGGACATGTTGCAGATGGTCATACGAGCATCCATATCGAGAGCACGAATCGCGGAGCCGGCGAATTCGAAGACACATCCGGTTCCGCCGCCGGTTCCAATTTTGCCGATCAGCGCGAGGACCATATCTTTCGCCGTCACGCCAGGCTGAAGCCGCCCGTCGAACTTCACGAGGAAATTTTTCGATTTGCGCTGCAGGAGGCATTGCGTCGCGAGGACCATCTCGACTTCGCTCGTTCCGATTCCGTGAGCGAGCGCGCCGAACGCGCCGTGCGTGGAGGTATGACTGTCGCCGCAAACGATGGTACGGCCGGGCT
The DNA here is from genome assembly GCA_003223875.1 of Acidobacteriota bacterium. GTDB lineage: Bacteria > Acidobacteriota > Terriglobia > 20CM-2-55-15 > 20CM-2-55-15 > 20CM-2-55-15. Next base: position 36,874 of record QHWY01000230.1, read on the forward strand.
GGGTCAATCCCAGCTCGGGACCGATCACGTGCACGATTCCCTGCTTCGGACTGTTGAGATCAAATAGAAGCACGCCGAACTCAGCGCAATTTGCGGCGAGAGTTCGGACCTGATTGGCAGCCATGTCGTCGAAACCGGAAAGCGACCGGCTCGACGTAGGAATCGAATGATCCATCGTTGCAAATGTCTTGTCGCTGCGGCGGACTTTCAAACCGCGCTTCCTCAGGCCGGTGAAGGCCTGCGGTGTCGTGACCTCGTGAATCAAATGCAGATCGATATAGAGAATCGCCGGTGCGTCAGTCTCAGGAACAACGATGTGGGAGTCCCAGATCTTGTCGTATAGCGTTTTCATACCTGTGTCTTTTGTGCCTTTTTGTGGCTATTCCTATGTTGCATCCGGCATCCGAATGTAATCGCAGACCAACTCGCCCATTTCCTTGGTCGAGACGATCCGTTCTTTGGATTTTTCGCGGCTTGTCCGGCTTTTGAGATCCGGCGTGCGGTAACCGCGGCTCAACACTTTCAGGATCGCGCGCTCCAGTTTCGTGGCTTCGCGCGGCAACTCGAGTGAGTGTTCGAGAAGCATGGCGGCCGAGGAAATTGCACCTAAGGGATTGGCAATTCCTTTCCCCGCAATATCCGGAGCAGACCCGTGGACGGGCTCATAGAGTCCAATCTTCCCGCCGATGCTCGCGGAAGGAAGCAGGCCCAGACTTCCAGCGAGCATCGATGCCTCATCGCTCAGAATGTCTCCGAACATGTTGTTGGTTACGATCACATCGAATTGCGCGGGCTTTGCGATCAATTGCATCGCGCAGTTGTCCACATACATGCTTTGAAACGCGACGTCGGGGAATTGTTTCGCCACTTCACCACACGTTTCCCGCCACAACACCGAACTTTCCAGTACATTCGCCTTATCCACCGACGTGACCCGCCGCCGTCGGTGACGCGCCAGCTTAAAGGCGACGCGAGCGATGCGCCGCACTTCGTCGCGCGTATAGATTTCGGTATTGAAGGCCTGCGTCTCCTCGATGCCGCGTGGTGAACCGAAATAGATTCCACCGAGCAGTTCACGCACGATGATCAAGTCAACGCCGCGAACGGAATCACGGCGAAGCGGCGAGCTATCGACCAACGCTTCGAAAACAGTGACCGGCCTGAGATTCGCGTAATTGCCCAAGAGCTTTCGGAGATCGAGCAGTCCGTTTTCGCACTTTTTCCCCGGAGGCAGATGATCGTACTTGGGGTCGCCGACAGCTCCCAGGAAAACGGCGTCTGAACTCAGGCAAATGTCTTGAGTAGCTTTTGGCAAGGGCTCGCCATGACGTTCAATGGCAACGCCTCCGATATCGGCCTCGGCAAATTCGAATTCGTGGTTCTGCTCGCTGGCAATAACTTCCAAAACCCGGCGAGCTTCTCGCAGCACCTCCGGGCCGACACCATCACCCGGCAGCCAACCTATGCGCGCTTTCATGTATCGAAATTAAATCCTGATCTTCAACCCGCTTCTTGCGGTCGGCAACTTCAAGGAATTTGACATATGCATTTTCGAGCTGCTCTCGCGTGAGCGTGTATCCAAGCTCGCGATATCGTGCTTCCAGCGCGTGGCGTCCTGAGTGCTTGCCCAGGACAATCATGCTTCGCGGCACGCCGACATGGTCGGGCGACATGATCTCATAGGTTACGGCGTTTTTGAGCATGCCGTCCTGATGTATTCCCGCCTCGTGCGCAAATGCATTTTCTCCAACGATCGCTTTATTCACCTGCACCTGTTTACCAGTGAGCTGGCAAAGCAACTGGCTCGAGCGATATAGCTCTTGAGTCTTCACGCCCGTCGTGACGTTGTAATACCTCTTCCGGGTATCGAGCGCCATAACGATCTCTTCCAACGCCGCGTTCCCCGCTCGCTCGCCAATTCCGTTAATTGCGCACTCGACCTGACGCGCGCCATTCTCAATCGCGGCAAGACTGTTGGCAACAGCCAATCCAAGATCATCGTGGCAGTGCGTGCTGATCGTGACGCGATCGGCATTCTTCAAACGCTCGCGGAGCGTGCGAATGAGTTGTCCATATTCCGCCGGTGTCTGATAGCCAACAGTATCCGGTACATTGACGATCGTTGCGCCCGCTTCGATAACGGCATCGAAGATCGTGCAGAGGTAATTGATTTCGGTACGGCCCGCATCCTCCGCGGAAAATTCCACCTCATCGCACAGCTTGCGCGCGCGCTCGACGGCTTTCACGGCGATATCGAGAGCTTCGCCCCGGGTCCTGTTCAGCTTGTATTTCAAATGAATGTCGCTCGTCGCCAGAAATGTATGGATACGCGGATGCGTGGCGCCTTCGAGCGCCTGCCAGCATCGGTCGATATCTGCGGGCACCGCGCGGGCTAATCCGGCGATTTTCACGCTGCGGATCTCGGCAGCAATCTTCTTCACCGCCTCGAAATCTCCTTCCGAGGCAATGGGGAAGCCGGCTTCGATGACATCCACCTGCAGACGTTCAAGCTGCCGAGCCAGCTTCAGCTTCTCTTCGACGTTCATGCTGAAGCCCGGAGCCTGTTCTCCATCTCTCAATGTCGTATCGAAAATGATGATTCGGTCCATGTATTCTCCTTTGCATTCCTGGTCTATGACCGCCGACGGTCCTTCGCTCGTGAGATTGCCGGCGGTCATAGACCGCCGCTACAGCAATTAATGCGTCGCCACCTTAGCCTGCCGATCTATCCATGCATTTCCAAGAATTCCTTGCAAAAAAATGCGCTGAAAAGTCCTTACGATCTCTTCGCGCGTGTTCGAACCCGACACCTTGTACCATTGATAGGTCCAATTCAGCATACCCAGCAGCGCGTACGCCGCCAACTTCGGATTCACGTCCTTCACGTTGTATTTTTTTGTAACCTCGCCAATGATGCTGGCCGCCATCCGGATATACTCTTTTTTGCGCCGGTTGATCCTCGACCGATCCGAGCCTGAAAGCGTCTTGCACTCGTGCAGAAGTCCGGTCACTTCGAGATTGCGCTCTTCAAGCACTAAACGCAAATGCAAATCGATCATCGTCTTCAACCGATCGAGAGGATCAGAAATGTCCTCGAGCGGCTTGATGACATAGGCCTCGGTCAGGTCGAGACCGTAATCGAGCACCGTATAAAGCAAACTCTCTTTGCTCGAGATGTGGTGATAAAGACCAGCTTTCGTGAGCCCAGCGGCCGAGGCCACATCACTCATCGAAGTATTGTCATAGCCTTTCCGGTGAAACACCTCCGCGGCAATCTCGAATACCCGATTCCGGGTGAAATCGCCGTTTCCGCTGCTCCGTTTCTGCCGCTTCTCGCCCATTAGTTCAGACCTACCGACCGATCGGTAGGTTAACCTTCGGCGTGGATGAAGTCAATGGGAAACAGGGGGATAGCCACAAAAAGGCACAAAAGTCTGCGGCGCGGTATCCGGTGGCAAGCCGATGATGAGCACAGACTGCATAAGAATCCCCTAAGTTTACTGCAAGCTGGGGACCTGTTCTGGCTGACAACTGTTTGATCATCCCTCGCATACTTTGAATTGAAACTGTAGCGGCGGTCTGTGACCGCCGCTGGTCTTGCAATTTGCGAGATCGCGGGCGGTCATAGGCCGCCGCTACAGTGATCACCAGGAGGTCTCCATGAAGGCTCTTAAATCGAAGGCAGTAACTCCGTACCATCCTCAGCCGGTCTGGTGTCACTACTGCTGCGTCCGGATCGCCCCTTACGATCTAAGAACAGTTGTCCACGGGAAGGATTACCATCGCGATTGCTATGCAAAGGTCTTGCATGGCCAGACGAAGAACAAGAACTAGACTTTCGGCGCGCCGGATGGCCCGCAAATTGCCGATGGATCGGTATGCCGTTCGAATTGATTCACCAACCCCAATCCGAAGCCACCCGAGTCGGTGCCCGAACCACGTCCGACTCCGGCACCGGCGCCTCCCCGTACTTTTTGACATCCAGAGTTTGCGCTACTCCGCCTGATCGGGGAACATTTCAACTTCTTTTTGATGCTGCGCCACCATGATATTGGTGAACTCCCGATCCAGTTCGGCACCGGATAACGCGGTCATCGTCTCGATTTCTGCTTTCATCTCCGGAGTCAGCGTGTTCGGCAGCGACACTCCTTTATCATTCATTCAATCCGTCAGGTCTTGGAGCGTACTGGCGTCGTCGCTTTGGATCGGCTTTGCACAAAAAATACATCGTGGGCGCTCATAGAGCGCCCCTACAGTTGCGCACCCCAAGCTGTAGGGGCGATCTATGACCGCCCAGGATTTTTTGTGCAAAGCCCTTTGGATCGTGTTTGCGAAATCTCTGACATCGGGATTTTGCGACTTATGCATCGCAAGCCGCGCCACATCGAGATTGGACAACATGGCGTCGGCGGGCCTTCATCATGAATTCTTGCTCTGCGGGCGTAACGGTAGGCTGGCGCTCTTCGCGGGCGGCCTCAACCGTACGACCGTGACTGCAGGCGCCGAGGCTCCTCCTGCAACCACCAGAACGAAACAAAGCATTAGTGTCTGCCGATTCATTTTCATAAGCGTGTAAGAATAGCGGCGTTGTGGCGCGGTAAAACTTTCCCTGGTTCAGGTCAGAAGCAACTCAATATTCACCTAAACACATCACTCACTGCTTGGAAGCCAGTGCATTCTCAATGGCAGACAGTATCTGCTTCGATGATGGCTCGATCTCGGACTTGAAGCGGCCGATCACTTCGCCGTTGCGGCCGACCAGGAACTTTTCGAAATTCCAATCCACCTGGCCTGAGAATTTCGGATGGGTCGTGAGGTACTTATACAGCGGCGCCTGGCCGGGACCTCGCACGACGATCTTCGAGAACATATCGAATTCGACGCCGTAGTTTTGCTTGCAGAATTGGGCGATTTCCGCATCGCTTCCCGGTTCTTGAGCGCCGAAATCGTTGGATGGGAATCCGAGAATGCTCAAACCATTCGCTGCGTATTTCTTATACAATTCCTCGAGGCCCGCGTACTGCGGGGTGTAGCCGCATTGACTGGCGACATTCACCATCAGCACGACGCGCCCGTGATACTTCGACAAGTCGATGGGCCTCCCATCGATACTGTTCATCGTGAAATTCAAAGCTGCGGACACCTTTGTCACTCCTGAAGGTTGGGTTTGCGCGCCGGTCAAGACGGTGAGCGCAAGTGCAGTTAAAAGTTTCATCGTGAAGGGCCTCCGGGGAAAATTATGCGGGAAATGGCCACTAAAAGGCACAAAAATCCCTCAAATCCCTTTTGTGTACTTTGTGTTTTTTGTGGCTGCACGTGACTTGTTCGCCGCGCCGTTCCGTTAAAATAGCGGTATGGCTGTAAGAGAGCGGCTGGTACGATTTCGATCCTTCTGGATTTTTCCGATCCTCGCTTTTTTTCTCCTTTATTTAACTTCTCGCGCTGAAGGGGAAAGCCGGCTCAACGATTTATTCTGGCTGATGCCGATTGGGGTTTTGATTTGGACTCTGCTGGAATACACGCTACACCGTTTCGTATTTCATATCCAACTGCCGTTGCGCGATCCACGGATGCGAGAAATTGTAAACGCGTCACACTTGGCGCATCACGCCTCGCCACGCGATCGCACGAAGGTTCTGGTGCATCCGCTTTACGGTCTGGTGATCTCAACGATTCTCTTCACGGTGCTGCTCGCGATCTCGGGCAGCGCCTTTTCGGCGGCGGGAGTTATAACGGGAATCTGGACGGGCTTTCTGTATTACGAAGCGGTGCATTACCGCGTGCACTTCAGCTTATCCGAGTCCGGCTTCATCGCCCGGCAAAGACGCCGGCACTTCTATCACCACTTTGCGAACAATAAGCGCTCTTTCGGGGTGACTTCGCCGTTATGGGACTACGTGTTTGGGACGGCATTACCGCGGTCCTGACTTTTGAGCCTTAAATGCGGCTTCCCGCGCTTCCTTCAGTTGGTCTTCGAGGGCGGTAACTTGTTTGGCAAGGCGACGTCGTTCCGCTTCCCATTCTTCCGTCGCGTCCTGATGCTTGCGCTCCAGGCGGGAGCGGAGGCGAGCGGCTTCCTCCAATTTCATCTCTAAGTCACTCTGCGCTTCAGCCAACGCTTGTTTCCGGGCGACTTGTTGGGCTTCGGGTATGGCCTTCTCGAGGTCTTCGACGCGGGTGTTCAACCGTCTTCTCTCGCTCGACAGCTCACCCGTTAATGATTGGATCTCCTGCTCGAGCTGTTGCCGCTCGCGGTTGAGATCGGCGATGCGGGGCTCGTACTGGGCGCGCATCTCTTGGAAGATTTCGGCGCGCACGGTATCCTTTGAGCGCTGTAGCTCCATTTCAAGCTTCTTGATTTTGACTTTCAGTTGTTCGCGCTCTGTATCCCATCCGATCTTCGCGTCTTCAAATTCTTTTTGCCATTGATCCGCAGTTTTGGGTGCGGGTCCGGTCGACCCTGGCGGAAGCTTCCCAAGCTTTTGGAGAACGGCGCGTTTTGTCGCTTCTCTCCTCTGCTGTATGGCCGACGGCGACGCGGCCTTTTTGAGACGCTCGATCTCAGCATTGAGACGCCTGCGCTCGCCTTCCCATTGAAGCTGCCATTCCTGCTTGGCCTCGGCCACGCGGGCCTCGACTCTTTCATTGATAGCGACTGTCATCCGAGCGGGATTATTCAGCCGCTCCATTGCCTCAACGGCACTTGCTTGTGTCGCTGCGACTTGAGCTTTCAGGTTATTGCGCTCGGCTTCATGCTTATGCCGGAGATCCGCAAGTTGCTCTTCAAGCTGTTGACGCGCGCGAATGGCTTCTTCAAGCTGGAATCGGAGTTCCGACTGCAGATCTTCAGAAGTCTGTGCGCGCGCGGCCGCGCGTGCGCGTTCGAGAGTCTCCTCGAGTTGTTCGATTTCGCCAGTGAGAGTGCGGCGCTCGGCACGCCATTGGTCCCGAGCTTTTTCGAACTCATCTTCGAGATCGTTCTGAAGTTTTTTCTGATCTCTAAACCGCTTTTCGTATTGCGTCTGCACCTGCTCAATGAGTTGCTGGGTCGCGGTTTCGGACCAGGCAACGGCATACAAATCGATGGGTTCGTCTTTCCCCTTGAACTCGGCGCGGCCCATTTTTGCGCATTCGAAGCCGGCGGTTTTAGCGGCCTCCAGTAATACGTCGGTGATCAAGATCTGCTCGGTATCGGCCTGGTGCTGGACGCGGGATGCCGCATTGACCACGTCACCGAAAACGTCGCCATCCTTGATCAAACCCACTCCCGTATGCAGACCAATCCGAATATGGATTTGATTGATTTCGTCGCGCCCTTTCCTGTCCTCGACCAGAACGCGCTGCATGTCGGCAGCGGCTTTTACAGCGGCGACCGGATCATGGAAGCAGGCGAGGATCGCATCCCCAATCGTTTTGACAATGCGCCCGCCCTCACGCTCGATAACGGGAAACAAAATACTGTTATGGCGATTGATCATCGCCATGTATTCGACATCGCCCTTTTTTTCGGCGTACGAAGTCGAGCCTTTGATGTCGCTGAACAGAATGGTCATGGGCGTGCGCAGCTTTTCCAGCTCCTGCTCGGCTTGCGCACGCGCTTCCAATAGTTCCTGGAGTCTGTCTCTATCCATTGCCACAACGCGCGGCATTATATATTAGGAGACCTCACAGCGTCGCACCATTGTCGCCGGGCAATAAAATGCGGCGAATCAACTGGATGGGAATGCTTCCCTGTCTCACGAACTCGTCATGAAATCCTTGAAGCGTGAAACCGGAGCCTTTCGCTCGCCGATAATCGTCCCGGAGTTTGTAGATCTGCAGCTTGCCTAGCGTGTAGTACAGGTACGTCGGGTTGTAAGCGCCGCGCCGTGCTTCCTCGTATGCATTCGCGGGTTCCTGGAAGGCTTTTTCCTCGAAATATTTCGCGCCTCGTTCGACGGTCCATCCCGCCGTGTGAAGCTTGATACCGACGACATAGCGAGCATCGCGCAACAGGGCTTCTTCGAGTTGAGCCAATCGTACCTTGGGATCGCCGTTCCCAAATCCTTCTTCGAGCATCATCTGCTCGGAATAATGCGCCCAACCTTCGGCGTTTGTTCCGCAGGAAACCAGCTTGCGTGTTTTGGTCGGAAATTGTTTTGCATTCAGAAATTGGATGTAGTGTCCGGGATAGGCCTCATGAATCGTGATGATGTTCATCACCGGTGGATTGTAGGCTCGGAGATGCTCGTCCTTGTGCTTGGCGTCCCAATCGTTCTCGGGAGGCGTCACGTAATAGAACGCCTCCGTCGCCTTGGTCTCGTAAGGGCCTGGGGTATCCATCGACGCGAAAGTCCCTGACCGCGCGTATGGGGGCGTTTCGGTGATCGTGGGGCGGACCTGGGAGGGAATGCTTATGAGTTTCCTTTCCCTGATGAATTGAATGATCCCCTCAACGGTTTTCTTCGCGTCGGGAATCAAACTCGCTTCTGTTGGATGCTCATTTGACAACGACTTCATCACTTCGTGAGGATCTTTGGAAGCGTCGATCTTCCGGGCTGTCTCGATGAATGCTTCGTAGTCTTTCTCCAGGTTCTGTTCCCCGATCGCCAGGATTCGCTCGAGCGGTACGTTAACCATCTCTTCGTAAAGAAGCTTCTTTGAAAAATTGTCTGCTCCGATCGCGTATGGGCCCTTCGATTTGGGAAGCATCGTCTTCTCCAACCAATTCGTCGCTTCCTGAAGCGAATTTGCGGCGGCAGTGTTCGCCATCGCAAACTCGTTGAGCAGTGCTGTGTCGTTGCCTGCAGCGTCCTTTGCCCAATTCGCAACATTGCTTTTAAAGAATCCGACGGAACCATGAGCAATACGCAATGCGAGATCGGTGAATTCATGCGGCGGGTTATCGATGTTCTGTTTCATTGCCGCAATCATCCTCGGAATGCCCTTTAGCCGGGCAATCACCGATCGCAGGCGCTCGGCAGCAGGCGCGAAGTTCCGCTTCATCAGATTGTCGATTGCGCCTCCGGGCACGGAAACATAGTTCATTGGATTGTGCCGCCATGTTTCGAGTGTTTCCAGATCCAGCAATTCCGCCCGGATCTGGCCATCAAGGATTTCAATGTCGATGGATTCGTCAGCCGTTCGGGGCGAGGGCAGGCCGGCCCGTTGTCTTTGAAGCCGCTGCAACGTCTCAATGCGCTTCGCAATTGCGGCGGCGGAATAATCCTCGATCTTCTCGTCATATTCATGGAGACCTACCGATGTTGCAGCCGATGGATTCCATTCGAAATAAGCATTGAAGTAGTCATCGATGAACTGGCTCATGGCACTACCTCGGGATTGTTCAGGTTTCCGGCAGGAAGGCAAGCTTAACAACGCTATCGTTATCACAGACCACAGCAGTCTTTGCATTCTCGATAATTGTAATCAAATCCATCCCCCTCGCAGAGGAGGGTGGCGCCGCGAAGCGCGAGCCCGATAGGGCGAAGCCTCAATAGAAGCGCCGGAGTGGTCAGTTCGGCGGGACATCCGCTCCGGGCTGACCACCCCGTCTGCGCCATCGGGTATCCTCCGGGCTTTGCACAAAAAGTGCGATGTCGGGCTCCCCACTGAAGCGGCGGTCTATGACCGCCGACAATACAGCAATTTGCGAGACCGCCGCTACAGTGGCCATTCTCGACTTTCTGTGCAAAGCCCCTCCTCTGCGAGGAGGGGAATGGTGTGATTACCGGAACAGTTCCTCGATGGGCTTGCCGGGATAGGCCGTGGTGGTCGGGATGTATTCGAATCCGCGGCCAAGCGGATCGTCGTGGCGAACGGTTGTGTAGTTAATTCCGAGCGCGGAATAGATGGTGGCAGCGATGTCCTCGGCATAAACGGGACGCTGTTCCGACCATCCCGGATCGTCCACGTAGGCGCCATCGGGCGTGGTGTTCCCCAGCACGTGTCCGCCGCGTACTCCGCCACCCGCGATCAGCGTGGAATGAACGAAATAATGATCTCGTCCCTGCCGGTCCGTGATGTTTCCAACAGTGCGTCCGAATTCACCCTTAACGACAATCAAGGTTTCATCGAGCTTTGTCCCGCCTCCACTCCCCGGCATCGCTGCCAGATCGGCCAGAAGGTTAGCGAGCCCAACGTCGAGCTGGCTTGCCGGACGATAGATTCCCGTGTTTGCTGCGTAGATGTTCTGATGGTTGTCCCAACCACCGAGCGCGATCTGGATGTAGCGCGTACCGAGATCCGCGGCAACGACATTGCGCGCCGTGACACAGGCATTTCCAAACGCGTTGTTGCCATACCTCTGTTGATCGGCGGTTGAAAAACGAAACACATTGGTGATCGCCGGGTCGTACATCATCGTGCGCGCGAAGGAGTAAAAGTCGGCCATCTCCTCGACCGCGGTTCCGTAGCGTGAAGGCAGTGTCCGCAACGACGCATCGGCTGCCATCAGCATGTTGTAGCGCGATGTAAATACCGCCTGGCCATCGGGATTGCTGAGGTTCGCAATACCGCCTGCGTTCGGCGCGACGTCAAATGGCGCGTATTTGCCCGAAAAGTATCCGGGGCCCGCCAGGCTGCCGCCGCCATTCAATGATAAGAATCCTGGGAGTCTTTGACCGCTCCTGCGCTGCGATTCCATCTCCAGAGCTACGACCGAACCGACGTTTGGCGCGATCTTGCCCGTGGCGCTGATCGGATTTCTTGCGATTTGATTCCAGTTTTGAAGCAGTGGATGAACGAGCGCCGTCGACTGGCAGCTTCGAATGATCGAAAACTGATTTATGTTGAGCTGCGTCCCTAAATTAGGCAATAGACCATTGGGCCAATCGATATCGTTGATCGTCGTCGGCGCAAAATTTTGAGGCGTCCAGGCACCAACGCGCAGATCAAACGTATCGATCTGGCTGGGTGCTCCAGGTAACAAAATATAAATGCAGTATTTCGCCGTTCCGAGAATCCTTGCCTGGCTGTCGCTGGTAATGGTCTGCGCAAAAAGCCGCATCGGTGATACAAAACACCCGGCAACGCCAGTGGCAGCAACTTTGAAAAAGACTCGTCTGTCGATGATGGATTCCATATCCTTAGTAGTTAAATAGAAAATCCACTTTGTTTAGAAGAACCCATTGCAGGTTTTCCGCAGCTACCCGATTACCTTGTTGCTGAAATATCGCGATGAACATCGCCATCTCGCGATCAGACGGCGGCCGGGACAGCGTTGTTGCAAACAGGTTGTAGATGATGGTTCCAGGATCGGCCGTCTGCACCAGGAGCGCCGCGACATGCGAGCCCTGGTTGTTCTGATGGATACGCGTCGAGACAAAGGGACTGTTCAGCATGTTCAGCGCCTGGAGGATGGAACCGTCCGACCGCCGAAACGCTGTGTCGCGGTCTCCGCGCCCGAATGCGTTGAGGAATGCCGCTACAGATCCATTTGATCGAGGCTCGCGCGTGTCGGGAAATTGCATCGCCCATTGCACCGGCGGCAAGTCGGAATTTTGCAACGTATAGTTCCCCGGAATACCTGTCGCCTTGGCAATTGCGTCATGAATCTCTTCCGCATCCAAACGGCGCACGTATTTCCGTGCGTAATACGGAACGTAACTCACGTCCCAGTTAGCGGGGTAATCAGCCGACAACTGATATGCCGTCGACTTGGTGATCAACGCCATCAAGGCGCGCAAGTCAAATTGATTCCCCTGGAGCCATCGAGCGAGCGCATCGAGAAGCTCCGGGTTCGTCGGCTGCAGTGTCCAGGGTTGCGGTGGTGGATTCGACGGATCCAGTCGGGTAAGATCAAAGGCGTTCGAAGGAGAAACAAACGCCTCGACCATGAACCTTTGCCAAATGTAGTTCACGATCGCGCGAGAAAACTGGATATCACTCGTGATCTCGCGTGCCAGGGCCTGCCGCCGGCTTTCGCCAGGCTGAATGCCGCCTCCGTTCGCAAACGGATTCTTTGGAGGAATGACACTCACTCCGCCGATCGGCCTCCGAACCGTGCGATTGCCGCTTGTGGTGTTCAGTAGATAGTCCCCAGTGGCGTTGTCGCTCACAATGTATTTCGCGATTTGCCGCGGCATCGTGGCGACGACCTGACGTTGCATGCGAACGCGGGCGAAGTAGGCTGAAAGTCCCCACATATTCCGGCGCGTTTGCGTCGATCCCCACAGATTCACCTGATCCAGATGGCGAGCCCCGTCATGGCAGAGCAAGCAATCGACCGTATTAATACCCAAGAACATCGATGCCACGTTCACAGCTTGGCCATCGTACGTATCCTGGGCCGGTCCCATCGCAACGGTGTTGCCAACAGCCCAATTGACTTCGCCCTGTTCAAAGCTGTCGCCTGTGGCCGTAATCAACTCTCGAGCCATTTGGTCGTACGGCTTGTTGGCAGTGATGGAATCCTTCAGATAAAGGTAAAACGCGTCTCGACCGTAAAAGTCGCGATTGACGCTGCTGGATTGCGCGTTCACCCGGTAGAGATCGCCGAAAAACATTGTCCATTTGTCGATAAACTCTGATGATCCAATCAGCGCATCGATCTTGGCGTCGCGCTTGGAGGGATTTGTGTCGAAAACAAACGCGACAACTTCGGCTCCTGTGGGAATACGGCCGGTTAAATCCAACGTGACACGCCTCAAAAATTCGACGTCGGACGCGATCGGCGCAGACTGAATGCCGGCGGCCGCCATGCGGCCGAATATGGCATCATCAATAAAGTTTTTGCGCGGGACCGCCGCTGGATTGAGCGTCGGAACTGTAGGTTCATCGGCCGATAGGGCGCTCGACACGTACATTACAATCCGCGACGTAAGGTCGGAGTTCGCCTTCCGCAGCCGCTCTGTATTCAACATGAACTCGTCGGGATTCTTCAAAAAGACACAATCGTTTTTCGCAGCGGCCAACAATATCGCAGAAGCCGCAATCAGGACGGGCAATGTGAACCACCGTCGGGCCATTCTCTTCGCTCCTTCGAAGTCATCTGCAGTTATACAACACACTGACAACCGTAGGCCAATCCGGTTTAAAAATAAGAGGCCACAACGAGGCACAAAACACATCCAAAAAAGATATAAACTGTGATTCTTAGCCTTTTCTGGCTAAGAATTATGTCGGATCCAGTTCGAGAACAGGTTTTGGCGTTGCTGAACGGCGGGAATGCCCACGTGACGTTCGATCATGTCATCAAGGATTTTCCCGCCAGGCTGCGCGGCGTCAAGCCGGAGGGGGCGCCGCACACGGCATGGCAACTCCTGGAACATATGCGCATCGCGCAGTGGGACATTCTCGAGTTCAGCCGCAGCGCTAAACATGCGTCGCCGGAGTGGCCGGGAGGATACTGGCCCAGGACCGAAAAGCCGCCCAACGAGGCGGCCTGGAAGAAAAGTATCGCGTCAATCAAACGGGATCTGAAAGCCATCGAGAAGTTGGTCGCGGACCCCGAGACGGATCTTTATAAAAAGATTCCCCATGGCACCGGGCAAAACATCTTCCGCGAGGCGCTGCTAGTCGCCGACCACAATGCGTACCATTTAGGCCAACTGGTCCTGTTGCGGCGGCTACTTGGAGCGTGGGCAGAATGAACCTCCCCTCTCCTAAGTCGAGGTGTTGCAAAACTGCCGCAAAGCGGTTTTCGTCTGCTGTAGAAGCGGTGGTCTATGACGTCTATGACCGCCGGTACTTCGTTGATTCTGCGAAAAACCGCCGCTCATAGAGCGCCGCTACAGTAAGAACCGAACCCGCTATTCCGTAGTTTTGCAACACCCTCCTGCGAGGAGGGGTGTCAATATCCGCCGATGCGCCGGCTTTTAAAGAACGATGCAACCTGCCGCTGCGGCATCTGAGCGAACACGACTCGGATCGCCCGCTCGATCCCTCGATAGAGCGCGCCTAGCTCGAAAATCGGATCCAGGATGCTTTGCTCGACCCTGTACGCGGTCCGGTTAAAGTTATCCACGGTTTTGTGAACGTTGGTTGTAATCTCGTTGTTCTTGCCTTCGAGTCGGCGAAGCTGAGATTGATAGCTCTGTTCCGCTTCGCGATATGCGCGCTGACCTTCCTCCAAACCCTGTTTGGCTTTATCTATTGCGCCGCGGACCTCAGCGGTGACCAGTTTTGCTTTCGACTCAATAAAGCAGCGAGCATCTTCGATCGTGTCCGCTAACTCATCGGTGTGCGTCACGGTGTGCCGGATTTTCCTCCCGGATCCGGTCATGAACAGATATCCCACAGCGCCGCCAATCGCTGAACCAGCAATGACATACGGCCAGACATTTGAAGAATTTCTTTTCATATCCATGTTCCCTCTCTACCTCTGAAATATTGACGGCCAAACTTATCGTTTGTTGGCCTGAAGAATTTTCTTGCGCAGCCGAATCGATTGCGGCGTCGCCTCCACAAATTCATCGTCACGGACGAATTCGATGGCCTGTTCGAGGTTGAGGATACGGGGTGACACCAGGCGGATAGCCTCGTCGGCCGTAGAGGCACGCATATTCGTCAGCTTCTTCTCCTTCACGATATTCACATCGAGATCGGCTGCACGGGCGTTCTCACCGATAATCATCCCTTCGTAAACCTCGGTTCCCGGTGTGATGAAGATTTCCCCGCGTTCCTGAAGGTTCCATATCGCATAAGCGGTAGCCTTACCGGGACGGTCCGCGACCAGCGCGCCCGTGGGCCGTATGGGGATGTCCCCTTGCCATTCAATATATCCATGGAACAACGAGTTCATAATGGCTGTGCCCCGCGTATCGGTAAGAATTTCACTTCTTAATCCGATCAGACCGCGTGTGGGGACGTTGAATTCCAAACGCACACGGCCCGAGCCGTGATTCACCATCTTCACCATCGTGCCTTTACGGCTTCCGAGTTTTTCGATCACAACGCCGATAAACGACTCGGGACAATCGATAACCAGCAGTTCCAATGGTTCATGCAAGTGGCCATCGATTTCCTTTGTCAGGATCTCGGGCTTGCCTACCATCACTTCGTAACCTTCCCGGCGCATGGTCTCAATCAGAATCGCTAGTTGCAATTCCCCACGGCCCATTACCCGGAACGCTTCAGGCCCGCCCGCTTCCTCAACTCGAATTGAGACATTGGTAAGCAGCTCTTTTTCCAAACGCTCTCGGAGATTGCGCGAGGTGACGTAGGTGCCTTCGCGGCCCGCGAAAGGGGAGGTGTTGATGGTGAACGTCATCGCGATCGTCGGCTCGTCGATCTGAATATGGGAAAGCGGATGCGGGTCATCGGGATTGGTAACGGTCTCGCCGATATTGATTCCTTCGACCCCTGCAATGGCGAGAATGTCGCCGGGCTTGCCGATGGTCTCATCCACGCGCTTTAAACCTTCGAAGGAGTACAGCTTCGTAATTTTTGTCTTTTGAACGGCGCCGCCGAGCTTGACGATGCCCACTTCGTCGCCGATGTTCAACGTTCCATTGAACACACGGGCGATGGCCAGCCTGCCGAGATAATCGCTGTAATCCAGATTCGCGACGAGGATTTGTAGAGGCCCGCCGGAATCACCAGGCGGAGCAGGAATGTGCTGAAGAATTGCTTCAAACAGCGGCCGCAGATCGCGGGACGGATCCTCGAGAGCTGCCTTGGCAATGCCGGCTCGGGCGTTCGTGTAAAGGATGGGAAATTCGAGCTGCTCTTCAGTCGCATCGAGATCGATGAAAAGATCGTACAGTTCGTTGACAACTTCCTGGACGCGAGCATCCGGACGGTCGATCTTGTTAATGACGGCAATCGCCGGCAGCTTGGCTTCGAGCGCTTTCATGAGAACGTAGCGCGTCTGGGGGAGCGGCCCCTCACTTGCATCGACAAGCAGGAGAACGCCATCCACCATTTTCAGCGCTCGCTCGACTTCTCCGCCGAAGTCGCTGTGGCCCGGCGTATCCACGATGTTGATTTTGACGCTGTTGTAGCGGATACCCGTGGTTTTCGCGAGAATCGTAATTCCACGCTCGCGCTCGAGATCGTTGGAATCGAGCACGCGCTCGATCACTTCTTCATTGGCCCTGAAAATGCCGCTCTGCCGCAGCATCCCATCCACAAGCGTGGTTTTTCCATGATCGACATGAGCAATGATGGCTATGTTGCGGATCGCACTGTTAGGCATAACCAACCATCATACAACGGCGTCCAACTTAGAAGGGGATCTGCATGCACGGCTTGTTTCACATTGCGGCGTCCCAAAAACACAAAAGAGCTTTTGTGAAATTTGTGCCTCTTTGTGGCTAAATTCCCTATCGAATTTTGGCTACTACCGCGTCGCCCACCTCGCGAGTGCCGAGCGCGCCGCCGATATCCTGTGTCGTTTTCCCCTCCTTCACGCAGGCAATGACTGCACTCTCCACCGCTCGAGCGGCATCGTTTAGGCCGAGATGCTCCAGCATCATCGACGTTGTCAGAATGGAACCCATCGGATTGGCGAGATTTTTTCCGGCTAACGGCGGCGACGACCCATGGACTGGTTCAAACAATGATACGGCGTTCGGATGGATGTTTCCGGAAGCGGCCATTCCGAGTCCACCCTGTAATGCCGCGGCAAGATCGGTGACGATATCTCCGAACATATTGTTCGTCACGATCACTTGAAAATCTTTCGGCTGCCGAACCATGAGCAGGCATAGCGCGTCAATATAAAGATGGCTGGTCTGAATTCCGGGGTGGCGAGCCGCAGCTTCCTTGAACGAGCGTTGCCATAGATCACCGGCATACGCCATCACATTGGACTTATCGCTCATGCACACTTTGGTTTTTCCGGTGCGGCGCGCATAGTCGAACGCGTACTCGATAATCCGGTCTACGCCCTTGCGTGTGTGTATCTCCACCTGATTGGCCACTTCATCGGGAGTGCCCTTCTTGAAAACCCCTCCGGAGTTGACGTACGCGCCTTCCGTGTTCTCACGGATTACGGTGAAGTTCACATCCTCGACGCGTATTCCTTTTAGCGGGCAAAGCCTCTCGTCGAACACCCGGACAGGACGCACATTCGCATACAGATCCAGACCGAAACGAAGAGCCAGCAGTATTTCGGCGGCATGCCGCTGGTCGGGAACACGAGGATCGCCGATCGCTCCGAACAGAATGGCATCGAAATCTTTCCGGAACATTTCGAACGCGCCCGGCGGCAGAGTAATGCCTTCTTTTAGATATTTCTCGGCGCCCCAATCGAATTCAACGAACTCCAATCCGGCACTGAAAACTTCATTTACGCGTCGCAGCACCCGCATGGATTCACGCGTGACGTCGATGCCGATCCCGTCTCCGGGTATGGCTGCAATACGTTTCATCGGTTTGTAAGATTGGCTATGACCCCACTAGCGTGTTGTACTCCGCGACGAGGGCCTTCAGATGCGACTCTTCGTCTTTCGCGAAGTCCATGAAAATTTTCCGGCCGTTTGTGTCGGAAATGTGGTCTGCAAAATCCTTGAAGAATTGATGCGAGCGGCGTTCGAGATTCATCGCGATATTTAAGGCATCGATATCGCTCGTCTCGTCTTTTACTTCGATCTTAAGCAATTCCTTTTGCGGAAATATTTCTTCGACGATCTTCCGGCTCAACGGCAGGCGCGCCGGCTCGCGCTTGAGCCACTGGTTTTGCTCGAGCAAGGATCGGTGCTCTTGCTGAAGGCGCCGAAGATGATCCGACTCCTCGGCAGCCAGCCGCTGAAACATTCGCCGGCCGCTCCCATTCTTCGTTTTCTGGGAAGCGTTTGTATAAAACGTATAGCCCCGGCGTTCAATGGCGAGCGTGAGTTCAAGCGCGTCGCGGACGACAGTGGTCTGGAAGCGCCGTTGCTCGTTGAAAGCTTCGAGTCTCCGTTGCTTCCGGAAGCAGGACTTACAGATCCCGAAGATCAGATAACGGCTGTAGCGCTCGTCGAAGCTGTATTCATCGGTGACCTGCCGAATGAGGTTTTCGATACGCCGCGAGGGAAACTCGACGGTCGTCCTGCACATGTTGCATATGAAATGTAGATGATTCGGCTGCTTGATCAGTGGTTCATAACGCGCCATTCCCTCGATTTTGGATTGGCGGATGAACCCAGACTGAAGCAGGATTTTCAGCGTCCGATAAATCGTAGCCAAACCAATCCGGTGGCCATCCTTCAACAAGTTATCGCGTATCTCTTCAACCGACGGATGCCCCTTCGAATTGAGCAGTGCTCTCCAAATGAGCGCGCGCTGCGAAGTCTTCTTGAGCTTCTTTTCCGTCAACAGTTGTTGCAGCTCTTTCCGGTGTACCATCGCGGCCCGATTATACGCTATAGTAATGGGCTATGAAGAAGACAGCCCTCGCGCTCGCGGTCGCGCTGGCGTTATTGGGTTGCACCTCACGCCAGCGGGGTTCGACTTCCGACACAAAGGCCGTCCAGCCCAAAGGACCTGCTCCCGATTTTGAACTCGAGAATGTCGCCGGCGGCAAGACCAAAGCTGCCGATCTTAAAGGCAAGGTGTCGATCATCGATTTTTGGGCAACCTGGTGCGAACCGTGCATCGCCGAAATTCCGAAATTCAATCAACTGCACGACCAGTATCCGAATATACAGGTCATCGGAATTACCGTCATGTCGCCGCACGACGACATCAAGCCGAAAGTGCAGGAAGTCGGAATGAAATACACCGTCCTCGTGGGCAACGATGACGTCGCCGATGGCTTCGGCGGTCTCATCGGTTTTCCAACCACATTCGTCGTGACCAAAGATTGGAAGATCTACAAAAAGTATCTCGGCGCTCTACCCAACAAACAAGACCGCATCCGCCAAGATATCGAAAAGCTCCTGGCTGCCGAAGACCACGCGGATTAAGCCCACAAAAAACCAGAAGATTAGCCACAAAAAGCACAAGACTGCCTTTTTGTGGCTAATTTTTCCTTTTTAAATCGGGATCCTCACCGCAAACAGCAAAAACTTTGAAAAGAATTCCCCGAACAGCAGTGCGACCACCGCCAAATAGAGCAGGCCAGTAGCTGCCTGCGTGTGGTGGATCTTGACCGTGTTCCAGATCATGCCGGCCAGAACGATCGGCGCCAGCACGCCGAAGATCACACGCGGCCAAAAGAAGATTCCCTGCTGAATGAGCAACTCGCGGAGGACGGCGCTAAACGGTACTGCTTGCTTGAAGTGGAGAACGGCGAATGACGCGGCCATCGTCACGATTCGAATTGTGATCGCTGCAATGAGTACTTTTGTGAGCCGCTTCAGAGGATCGATCGACAGACGAGGAATGACCAGATACCAGTGGCCGAAAACCATCGTCAGCATGACCGAACCTAGAAGTGCCGTGGCTGCCAGATGATTAATGAGCAGCATCCAGTTCTCCCAGCCGCCGAGAGGCAACAAGTGGTTGAATGCGAGTGAATCGGTTGCGATGGCGACGAGACCCGCGGCCGTCGCGCCTGTTAGCAGAACAAAGGCACCAGCAAATTTGTCGAGATCGACGGCGCGGTTATAAATCAGCGTCAGTCCCGCCGAGACTAGCAAAAAGGCGACCGGAAGCTGGCTTTGCCTGACCGGCGATGGAAATAGAAAGTTAAAACCGAGCGTCACTCCCAACAAGATCGCGGCCGTGAGGCTCGCAAATTTGAAAAAGCTGTTTCCGATGCTTCGCGGCGAAATGAACAGCAGCGTCAGCATCATCCCTACACCAAGTTGGGAAAAGAGAAAAAAGAACGTTGAGGAAATCATTCAATACCGATATAAGCGGCGGCGGCGTTCTTAACACGCTCTCCGCGATCCCAGACATCCCGGTCGATCAGCACATAGAATTTCCACAATTCTTTGTGCTTTTCTTTCAGTATACGAATTTCCTCGTTGTTGGTCGCTGACAAGGGTCGAATACCGCCGCGATCCCACCGCGCCGGGACTTCCGCCTCGGACAACGACATGCCGAACGACGGACAATAGATAATGATCTCGTGCGGTTGAATGCCCGAAGCGCGCGCAATGGTGGTTTCGGCGGCCTCTCTTGCTTCGAGGTCGTGATGGAACCGGCCGACAATCTCCAGTCGCCGTTTCTCACCGACCTCGGTCGTCAGGACGTAGCAAGCCCGATAGAGTTGCCGCGCATCCAGCCGGTTCAGAAGATGCGCGACCGTTGGATTCCGACTATAGAGTTCGCGCAGTATCCAGATGAGAGTTTCATCCCGCAACGTGCGCAACTCCTGGACGCTTAGTCCCTCCCGAAGCGCAAGCTCGACGGCTTTGGAAATCATGGCGCCCGAAGAAATTTTCGTGTGATGAAAATACACCCGCTCGGAAAGCGTGTAACGGATGCGGAGCAGATTGACGAGTTCTGAAAGGGCGTCGTGCCGCAGCATGCCGTGCTTTTCGAGATTCACGACGAGTCTGTTGTTATCGATGATGAACGACTCGAAAATGCGCGGATCATAGTATTGAGAAAGTCCGCAAAAATAAGTGTCGCGGCGAAGGTAGTCAAGCAGATCGGCGCTGATGGCGCCTCCGACGATGTCGGACCGATACGTCTCGTCGCCTTTCAAGATCGCGATCACGGCATCCTGCAAACCTTCCCGTTTGAGGATCCGCGCTACCACTGACATTTTGAAAAAGTAATCGACTCGCTCTTCGTCTTTGTCGTGCCGGGGCAGGACGCGGCGTTCATCTTCAAGAGTATGACCGAACGGAATGTGCGTTAGATCGTGAAGAAGGGCCGCCACTCGAATCAGTCTTTCCTCATCCTGCGACACGCCTTCGATCCGGCGCACAGACTGAAGAATCCGATGCGCCATCCACGACGTGCCCAGCGAATGCTCAAACCTGGTGTGGACAGCAGACGGAAAGACCAGATAAGCCGTTCCTAATTGTTTGATGCCGCGCAGCCGTTGGAATTCGGGCGTGTCCATCAGCTCGACTTCGAGAGAGCTCACCTCGATGTCACCGTGGACTGCATCGCGGATCAATTTGCTCTTACTCATGCTTATTAATTTCGGACGTGCTATGGTCAGGAAGCTTTTCCCTCCCTCAAATGGGTCTAGCATCTTATCGGATTAAGAAAGGAATCAGGAAGATGGAATATTCCTTATCATCAGCCCTAACGAGGGAATGGCCACAAAAAGGCACAAATAACACAAAAACAAAAGATCTTCTTAACGCGAATCGCCCGGCCTTGTGCCGGGCTCTCCTTTTTATGCGAGTATTTAAGGAAATGCCGACTGAACCAATCTCCCACCCGTTCTTCCACATTGAAGTAGAGCATGTGAGTTCGTCTGATGAGGTCTACCTCGTTAAGATCCTTTCCATCGACGGCCGCCGGTTTACTTATGAACTTCACGCCCCACTTAGAGAAGACGCCGTCACGTACATCAAAAGCCTCCTGGATGCCGTGGTTTTCAGCGACCTGATTATCGAGTGGACCGCCGACGGTTTTGAAGCGCGTGAATCGCGAGGTCACCTGAAGAAGCACTCTTGAAGCCTTGAGCCTTCGCGCTCTCTTCTGTTACGATTCGGAAAGTTCGCCTTGGGAGGTCGTCCAACGGTAGGACCGCAGACTCTGGATCTGCTTATCGGGGTTCGAATCCCTGCCTCCCAGTTCCGTACTGGACGTGGGTTTCAGGACGACTCGGCTTTCGGTCGACATCCTTAAAAACCCTACCGTGTCCCCTTTCGTGCCCCCTTTTCACAAACTGGCCCTTCCTTCCCGCAATATACCGCCAGATACCGCAATTTCCGAAGATGGTCACCGAAAGCCTGTCAAAAAAGAGAAAATGACAGTCTGCCGGTATATATAGTTAGGAGTAAGAAAGCCGAACTTGCCCTTCCTGGTATGTATGGTCAGCGGCGTGGGTTTATTCCATGTGGCGCCGAGCAATACAGCCGAGCGATACGGGAAGAGCTGGAATTCTGGCGGGCTCGACGTATGGTCTTCTGTGTATCTACCGTTCTGCGGCGTCTTCGTAACGCATGACACCAATCAAAGACGAGCATTGCGTATTGCGAACGCCTTTAATAATCCAGCAACCAAACCACGAATAAGATCCTATCGCGATAATTTCCGCTTTCTTCTTGACAGAACGACAAACGCGTTAGGAAATACTCCGCGTAAAACTCTTAAGCTTTAAAAACTGGAGGGCTTCCATGAGAACCGTGCTGCGCGTTTGCATTCTAACGTTCCTGATGTGCTTGTCTTCGTTGGCCACGTT
>QHWY01000067.1 GCA_003223875.1 Acidobacteriota bacterium
TGGGAAAGAGTGTCGATTCGACTGGCAGCGGAACGGTGAGACTTCGTTTTCAACAGAAGCTGTTCGACGCGCCGCCTGCTGAGACCTCGTGGTTGCGCCTCCTGCATCAAGCGTTGATTTTAACATGTACTCCGGAGGTGTTCAGGCGTAACCCATTTCCGGGTAGTGACTCAGTTTGAAAATTACGGGTTTCTCAACTGTAGCGGCGCTCTATGAAGACACGCATGAGCGACCCGCTCAAAGTGAAGTATGAAAGCGCAATATATTGTGGCCTGGTTGCGGCACCACAATTTGGCTTTCGTTACAGCTGTGAATGAATTGATAACACGCAACTCCCCTCCTAAGTTAGGAGGGGAGCCTGCGAGGACCGCGAAGCGCGAGCCCGATAGGGCGAAGCCGCAAAAGAAGTCCGAGCAGGCGGGGTGGTTCCCCTGCCGTTACTGGCAGTTGAGGGAACCACCCCGCCCTCGCTTACGCTCGGGCACCCCTCCTAACTTAGGAGGGGAGTGCCCGCACTCCAATTCATTCACAGCTCCTATGAGCGCCGACAGTCCAGCAGTTTAGACATCGCCGGCGGTCATTTCTTGAGGCTGCGCGCTGCCGCGCTTGCGCTTCGCGGACCGCCGCTACAGATGAAACTGAGTCACCACCCATTTCCGCCTGATCCAGGTCAATAAATTGACCATCTTCGTCACAATCTTGTGGGAAAAAATCCACCACTAACAGGTACAGATCACCGTCTTGGAACATATGAGCCATCTTTGGGTCTTGCAGCCGGAACTGCTGTTGGCGCGCATCCCACGCACTTTAGTGATAAACATTTCCGCCTCCTTCCGCTTTAGTGGTGATGCCGCAATTCGATGCCCTCTCTAGAACGGCTTCGCAATTGCACCAATGCTTATCTGATGTTCGTTAATGAATTCTTCTTATCCTTTTTTCTCCTTTCATTTGCGGCTGTTCTTTTCTTACTGGGGTCTTTGTTAGTCGCCGACGGAATTACACGTCTTGTAAGAGCGCAATACACAAAGATTCGGTTGAAATCGGTGGACGGCAAGGTCAGCAAGGTGACAGTCAAAGCTGCCGATCATCGAGCGGCATAAGTCAGCCGGACCCGTTCTTTGTCCTCCCTACTACTCTTCGCATTAAAGGCCGCACCAAAGTCAGACTCGACAAAACGAGGAAAACGGCCAAAACGACAGTGAAAGATCTCCTCCCAGTAGGGCTTTGCACAAAAAATACATCGCGGGCGCTCATAGAGCGCCCCTACAGTTGCGCACCCCAAGCTGTAGGGGCGGTCTATGACCGCCCAGGATTTTTTGTGCAAAGCCCTCCCAGTAGTGAGTAGCCGACTGTCGAGATCGTCACCCAATCGGTGATGGCAATCAGACAAAGAATAAGGGTTATCCGCTGGAGTCGCGTCAGTCGAGACAGGGAGCCCATCGGCAGTTCTCAAAATATAAGGCTACCCAGATAGTATGAGTTTCACTCCTACGGGAAAACTGTCATAAAATGCCCTCGGCACGATCATCTGAATGCGCTGAAGGGAGGCATTGATTTATGGCTAAGTCACGAAGGTTTTCTGCCGGACGCCGCAAATTTTTGAAGGGCGCAGCCGTTGCCGGTGCGGCAACATTGGCCACCCCTGGCAAACCGGCTGTCGCCGCGCCAACCCGGCGCGTTACGACGCCGCTGCAAGACCCACGGGCCGAAACGGGCACTCCCCCTGAAGTGGAGGTTTTGACAGCAGATCACTGCGGCTCGGACTTCATGGTCGATGTGATCAAATCGCTGGATATCGAATACTTCTGCGCCAACCCGGGCTCCAGTTTCCGGGCTTTGCACGAGTCGATCGTTAATTATGGCGGGAATCAGAAACCCGAGTTCATCACGTGCTGCCATGAAGAATCTTCCGTGGCGATGGCACACGCCTACTCGAAGATCGAAGGAAAACCCATCGGCGTCATGGCTCATGGGACCGTTGGTTTGCAGCACGCCGCAATGGCTATCTATAACGCGTACTGTGATCGGGTTCCTATGTTCATTGTCGTCGGCAACTCTCTGGACGCCACTCAACGGCGGCCGGGCGTCGAGTGGGAGCACTCCGTTCAAGATGCAGCGTCGATGGTTCGCGATTTCGTCAAATGGGACGACACGCCGATTTCCCTTGGCCACTTTGCCGAGTCTGCGGCTCGCGCCTACAAAATTGCGATGACTCCGCCGATGGAGCCCGTGCTGCTTGTCGCCGACAGCGATCTTCAGGAGCGGCCACTCTCGGAGAAGGAGAAGCTTCGGGTTCAAAAAGTCACCCGGACTAGTCCGCCACAAGGCGATTCCGGAGCCGTCGCTGAGGCCGCGAAGCTGCTTGTGGCGGCGCAAAACCCTGTCATTATCGCGGACCGCGCTGCTCGAACTCCGGCGGGCATGAAATACCTCATCGAGCTGGCGGAAACATTACAAGCACCCGTCCTCGACCAAGGCGGCCGAATGAATTTTCCCTCCAGGCACCGCCTTAATTTATCGGGCCGCGGGCGCCCGCTGATTGCCGAAGCCGACGTTATTCTGGGCCTCGAGCTGACAGATTTCTGGGGTACGGTGAATGCGTACCGCGATCAACTGGAGCGCACATCACGCCGGATCACGAAACCCGGAACCAAGCTCATCAGCATCACAGCAGGCGATTTGTACATCAAAGCGAATTATCAGGATTTCGAACGCTATCCGGAAATCGATCTGGCCATGGCCGCCGATGCGGAGGCGACGTTGCCGGCTCTGATCGAGGCCGTGAAGAAGTTGATCACTCCCGATCGGAAGAGCGCCTTCCAGGCCCGCGGCGCCAAGCTCGCCGCCGCTCACGAGGCAGCAGTCGAGCAGGCCCGCAAGGAAGCCGCTTACGGCTGGGACGCCAGCCCGATCAGCACGGCGCGAATGTCCGCAGAACTGTGGGCGCAAATCAAAAATGAAGATTGGTCGCTCGTCTCGAATGGAGCGAGTGGGTGGCCGCAACGTCTGTGGAATTTCGACAAGTACTATCAGCAGATCGGCGGTTCCGGAGGAGCTGGCGTCGGCTACGGAGCGCCCGCCTCGGTCGGCGGCGCGCTGGCCAACCGGAAGTACGGACGGTTATCCGTAAGCATTCAAAACGACGGTGACTTGATGTATGCGCCCGGTGTGTTATGGACGGCTGCCCATCACCGGATTCCGTTGTTGAGCGTGATGCACAACAACCGCGCTTACCACCAGGAAGTAATGCACCTGCAGCGTATGGGGAATCGTCACAATCGTGGAATTGATCGCGCGTACATTGGAACAACAATCGAAGATCCCAATATCGACTACGCCAAGCTCGCGCAAAGCATGGGCTGGTTTGCCGAAGGTCCAATCACAGATCCGAAGGATCTCGGACCGGCCATTAAACGGGCGCTCGCCGCCGTCAAGCACGGCGAACCCGCACTAGTCGACGTCGTGAGCCAGCCGCGGTAAGGAGGAAATATGAAAGGCCTGTTTTTAATTTTGGCCATGTTGGCGGGGTCGCAAAATCCACCATCGGCGAACACTCCCCGTGGTGATCCCCAGAACGGCAAGATGCTCTTTATGAAATACGGCTGTTTTGAGTGTCATGGCCGCGAGGGACAGGGATCCAATGCCACCGGACCACGGCTGAATCAGAACCCGATCACATATCCGAGATTCGTGGCCTACATTCGGAAACCTTCAGGCGAGATGCCGCCGTATACAGCGAAGGTCGTAACCGACCAGCAGGCTGCCGATCTGTACGCGTTCCTTCAGTCGCTGCCGAAACCGCCGGCGGTGGACAGCATTCCGCTGCTGAAACAGTAAATGTGGAATTCTGGGATGCGCCCCCCGAATTCCCCATCCCGTGAGGACGGCTTTGCACAAAAAATACATCGTGGGCGCTCATAGAGCGCCCCTACAGTTGCGCACCCCAAGCTGTAGGGGCGGTCTATGACCGCCCAGGATTTTTTGTGCAAAGCCCGTGAGGACACATGAAGATACGACGCTACTCCGTTATCGCTGTATGGATGCTGCTGTTTCAATCGGGATTGATCTTTGGTCCCGTAAGACGGGTCGAAGCAGAGAAGCTTCCGGCACAACTGACCGATGAAGAATTTTGGAGGTTGTCCTCCGAAACCTCGGAGCCCGACGGAAACTTCCGCTCCGATAATTTGCTTTCCAATGAAAGCTATTTTCAATTTGTGATTCCAGAACTGAAAGAAATGATGCTCCAAGATCGCGTGTATATGGGCGTAGGCCCTGAACAGAACTTCACCTACATTGCAGCGCTCAAACCCCGAATGGCCTTCATCGTGGACATTCGCCGCGGAAACCTCGAACTTCAACTCATGTACAAAGCGCTGTTTGAACTGTCGAAGGATCGAGCCGATTTTGTCTCGCTGTTGTTTTCGCGTAAACGGCCGGAAGGACTCGGGCCGCAGTCCAGTGTTCAAGAAATCTTCGCTGCCTTTGGGAAAGCCTTCTCAAGCGATGCACTCTACACGGAAAATCTCAAGAGCATTCAAGATCATCTGGCGAAAACGCATGGCTTTCCGCTTTCCGTACACGATCTCGAAGGGATCGAATACGTCTACCACAATTTCTACCGGTTTGGCCCAAGCATCAATTACGGATCGAGCGGCAGAGGTGGCTTCGGCGGCGTGTCTTACGAGGATTTGATGACGGCTACTGATGCGAAAGGCGTGTTCCGCAGCTATCTGGCCAGCGAAGAGAACTTCGCCGTCTTGAAAACACTCGAGACAAAAAATATGCTCGTGCCGGTCGTGGGCAATTTTGCCGGACGGAAAGCGATCCGTGCGGTTGGCGAATACGTTAGGGAAAACGACGGCACGATTGCCGCGTTCTATCTTTCGAACGTCGAGCAGTACCTGCAGCAAGACGGCATCTGGGATGACTTTTGCCGCAACGTCGCATCGCTGCCTCTGGACGAATCGAGCACGTTCATCCGTTCCGTTCGCGGCGGCCGATTTGGTTTCGGCGCCGGATTGAATTCGGATCTTGGAAGCATGTCTTCCGAAGCCAGTCACTGCGCTCCGGAAAAGCAAAAATAGGAGGCTGTATGGCGTTTCGCATGGCCGTTCTCGTATTTGCATTTGCGACGACCGCTCCAGCGCAAGTTACCTTCACAAAGGATGTCGCTCCCATCTTGCAGCGCTCGTGTCAAGTCTGCCATCGGCCCGGAGCTATTGCGCCAATGTCGCTCTTGACTTATGAAGATGCGCGGCCCTGGGCGCGTGCGATAAGAGAAAAGGTGGTCAAGCGCGAGATGCCGCCCTGGTATATCGACAAAAATATCGGTATCACCGAATTCAAAGACGATCCTTCCTTGAGCGACGCGGATATTGCCACGATCAGCAAGTGGGTCGACGCAGGCGCGCCGATGGGAAATGCCGCGGATACGCCGGCTCCACGCCAATTCAGCGATCTCGATCAATGGCACATTGGCAAGCCCGATGTCGTTGTGACGATGAAAAAGCCCTACATCCTGCCGGCGCGCGGACCCGACAACATTGTGGATATTCTCGTGGATCCCGGATTCACCGAAGACATGTACGTCATGGCCGTCGAAAGCAAGCCTGCCGACGCTCGCAGTTTCAAAGTCGTTCATCATTTCACGACCAATCTCGTGGAAGACCCAGAAGACGATCCCATTGGACTGTTCTTCAACGAATATGCCCTGGGGAAAAACGGCGACATCTTTCCGCCGAGTTCCGGTAGGCTTGTGAAGGCCGGCTCGAAGATCAACTTCAATTTACATCTGAATCCGCGCGGCGAAGAGACTCCGGTCACTGTCCAGCTCGGCTTCAAGGTCTTTCCCAAAGGTGTTGTCCCAAAATATGTTGCGTTCACGCAACATATGGGCGACGCGCCTGATCTGGATATTCCGGCCAATCAGATTACGCGACACGATGGCTACTTTCGGTTGCCGAAGCCGGCCTTGGTCGCATCGTTTCAGCCGCATATGCACAATCGCGGCAAGGCGATGTGCATGGAAGCGATTTATCCGGACGTTCGAGCGGACTCCGCCCGGCCGGGACCTGCTCGCACGGAGACGCTCAGTTGTGTGAGCAATTATCAGTTTGGGTGGCACATTACGTATCCGTATGCGGACAAAGTTGCCCCCTTATTGCCGGCCGGCACCATCGTTCACATCACTTCCTGGCACGACAATACGGTCAATAACAAGTACAACCCAAATGCCAGGAATTGGGTCGGATATGGCCAGCGATCGATCGATGAGATGAGCTTCGCTTGGGTGACGTTAACTTATCTGGAAGAAGCAGACTTTCAACAACGCGTGCAGGCTCGAGCGAATAAATAGTTATGAATACGCATGTCATCGGTTTTGTCCTTGCGGTTGCGGCTCTGGCTCAAGCTCCGCAGCTTCCAACGGAGCTTGCTCAGGTGCGATTCAATTCGGGGCAGGATGTCGTTCCGTACTTCGAGGGATGGCTCCGAAATCCGGACGGCACGTTCGACTTTGTGTTTGGATATTTCAACCGGAATTGGAAAGAAGAGCTCGTCATCCCGGCAGGGCCCGATAATAGCGTGGAGCCCGTTGGGCCGGACGCCGGGCAACCGACTTACTTCCTTCCGCGGCGACAGCGGTGGGTCTATCGCCTCCGTGTTCCCGCGGATTTCGGAAACAAGGAAGTCACGTGGACCTTGACGGCGCACGGACGGACGGAAAAAGCTTACGGAAATCTGTTGGCGGCCGAGGAAATCACCGAGCGCGTCGTTAGCGGCAATGGGAACTTCGATCCCGGCGAGGGTGACCCGAACGAGCCACCATCGATCAAGATCGCTCCGATTCCAAATGCCACGGTGTCGGCGCCGATCGCATTATCGGCTTCGGTTTCCGACGACGGTCTTCCCAAACCGCGTACGCCCCGAACTGCGCGTGCGTCGTCGTCGAGTTTTGGTGCTCAGGTGAATTCTAACGACACGCGCCGATCGCAGGGACTCACCGTGAGATGGCTACAATATGGCGGTCCTGCGAAAGTTTCCTTTGACGCGGGCGGCCTGACCGCGGTCGTGAACGGACAAGCCATCACGAAGGCGCATTTTACCGAACCGGGAACATATCGCTTGCGCGCCATCGCCAGCGACGGCGCGCTCTCGACAACGACGGAGGTCGTAATTACGGTCAGGTAATGAAATCTGAAAATAAGGTATTATTCCCCTCCTCGCAGAGGAGGGGTGGCTGCGCCAATGAAAAAAAGCCGCGAAGCCACCGAACCGGCGCAGACGGGGTGGCGCGGAGCGCGAGCCCG
Source organism: Acidobacteriota bacterium (assembly GCA_003223875.1). Classification (GTDB taxonomy): domain Bacteria; phylum Acidobacteriota; class Terriglobia; order 20CM-2-55-15; family 20CM-2-55-15; genus 20CM-2-55-15. The sequence goes on from QHWY01000067.1 coordinate 7,308, forward strand.
GTAGGGCGAAGCCTCAATTGAAGACCGGCGAAAGTTTCAGCCAAACTGACCACCCCGGCGCTGCGCGCCACCCCTCCTCTGCGAGGAGGGGAATGCATTTACAATTGGAGAGTTTTATGCGAACCAACCTTACAATAATGGCCATCGTGGCGAGTACGGCTGTGCTCTTCTGCCTTGCAATAACGCCCGCCATCAGTCAGCAAACGCCATCCAGTGGTCAATTTCCGCCTTATCGGCCGCCACGGATGGCGGACGGTCATCCGGACCTGAATGGAATTTGGCAAGCTTTAGTTTCCGCCAACTGGGACTTGCAGGACCACGAGGCTCAACCTGGACCACATCCGGAAATCATGGGCGCTTATGGCGGGGGTCCGGCTGGACAAAGCGTTGTGGAAGGCGGCGAAATTCCTTACAAACCCGCAGCGCTAGCGAAAAAGAGACAGAACTTTGAAAACCGGGCTCGGGCCGATGTCAGCGTTGATAAGAAATGGCACGATCTGGGCGATCCGGAATTCAAGTGTTATATGCCCGGCGTTCCGCGCGCCACATACATGCCGTTTCCGTTTCAAATCGTGCAAGGATCGAGTCCCTATATCCTGATGGCGTATGAGTTCACCAGCTCGACCCGGATCATTCGGATGAACTGGAAACAGGAAGCGCCGACCCCCTCCTGGATGGGCTGGAACCGCGGTCGTTGGGAGGGTGATACGTTGGTAATCGATGTGACCGGCCAACGTGCCGAAACCTGGTTCGACCGCGCCGGCGATTACCACAGCGAGGACTTGCACGTGGTCGAACGTTACACGCCCGCCAGTCCTTACCATTTAATGTATGAGGCGACGATTGAGGATCCACAGGTGTACACTCGGCCATGGAAAATAAGCTTCCCTCTTTACCGTCGTATGGAAAAGAATATTCAACTGTTAGAATTTAAATGCGTTCCGTTTACGGAGCAAATATTGTACGGACCTTTTAGTAAACAGACAGGAGGTGCTCGATGAAGTACCGAATGTGGTTATCGATTGCTGTCTTAGCGGCAGGCATCGCCGCGTTTTCGCTGTCGGCAGCGGGACAGACTACGAAACCCGCAACACCAACCAAACCGGCCCCTAAAGCAGCGCCAGCCGCACGGACCTGGACGGCGCCGAAGACCCCGTGGGGCGACCCCGATTTACAAGGCGTGTGGAACGATGCCACAAGTACGCCATTGCAGCGGCCGAATGGTAAAGACAAAGATATTCTTTCCGACGACGAAGCGGCGGAATTTGCTCAACAGTTGGAGTACCAGTTGAGCCGCGATCGCCGCGACGGCGGGCCCGACGTTGACGTCAACCGTGCCTACAACGAACACTGGATGGACTCCCGGCGCTTGAAGATTACCGAAGACCGGCGTACCTCGTTAATCGTGGATCCGCCCGATGGCCGCATCCCTCCGACGGTGCCGTTATCTCCCGAGCGGGAAAAAGCGCGCGCAGCTAGAAACGGCGCGAATGCGCGATTTAACGCCGGCTTGCCGGAAAATTATCGCGATTTCAGCCTGCCTGTACGCTGCATCATCCGGACCGATTCGCCGCCGTACCTTCCGACGATCTACAACAACGACTTTCAGATTTTTCAAAGCCCAGGCTATGTCGTCATAGCTCCGGAAATGATTCACACCGCCCGGATCATCCCGCTCGACCGACGTCCGCATCTAGGAAAGAACTTGCGTCAATGGCTCGGCGATACGCGCGGATATTGGGAGGGAAACACGCTGGTAATCGAAACTACGAATTTCCGGACCGATGACGGCGTGATCTTCCAAAACGCGAATCCGGAAACCTATCGCATCATCGAACGGTTTACACGCGTGGGTCCAACCAGCATCAATTACGAATTTACAGTCTCTGATCCAACAACCTGGACGAAACCGTGGACCGCGAGAATCCCGTGGAACAGGATCGATCCTCAGGAACAGATGTACGAGTACGGCTGTCATGAAGATAATTACGATGAGATACATTTCCTATCGGGAGCCCGCTCCCGCGAAAAAAGAGGGGAAACGAAATGAAATCTAAGCTTTCTCTTATTGCCCTAACCGCCAGTTTGCTCCTAGCGGCCGCGGCGCCGGCATTTGCGCATCATGCCTTCGCTGCGGAATTCGACGCGAAGAAGCCGGTGAAACTGCGCGGTACCGTCACCAAGATGGAGTGGATCAACCCCCACACGTGGATCTATCTGGACGTAAAGAAACCCGACGGAACCGTTGAAGAGTGGATGATCGAGGCGGGTACGCCGAATACGCTGTTGCGGCGCGGCTTCACGAAAGATTCGCTGAAAGCCGGAACCGAGGTCCTTGTCGATGGCTATCAATCCAAAGATGGATCCTTGCGCGCAAACGGCCGCGATCTCACGCTTCCCGACGGTAAGACCCTGTTCCTGGGGTCCAACGACGCCGCCGGCGCTCCGTATCAGGAGAAAAAATAGTATCGGGTGCGAACGGCTCCCCTGTGGAGATTTGAAATTGGACGAATCCTGCATTGCAAATCCGAAATCCGAGATCTTAAATTGGACTGTCAAGTGCTAAGTCCAATTCGAAATTTCGAAATTTCGGATCTGAGATGCAAGATTTGCCCAATTTCAAATGTGCCTTAGGCCGGGTGATACGGTACGTGATAAAAGCTACATACCGCATTCGTCTGCTCGTCGTTCTTGCCCTTTGCTTCTCCTTCACCCGCGTCTGGTCCGCCGCGGAACTGCCGGCGCGGCTGACCGACGAAGCGTTTTGGGAGTTGGTGACGGACTTTTCGGAGGCCAGCGGACGTTTCCCCTCGGATAACTTCGTCTCTAACGAGTTGGCAACGCAGCGTGTTCTGTCGCAATTGACGAAGTCCCGGAAGGCCAGCGGCGCCTACGTTGGCGTCGGACCGGAACAAAATTTCACCTATATTGTTGCGCTCCAGCCCAAGATTGCCTTCATCCTCGACATCCGGCGGCAGAACATGATCGAACACTTGATGTACAAAGCGCTCATCGAGCTTTCCTCCGACCGCGCGGAATTTTTGGCGCGCTTGTTCTCGCGCCCTCGGCCTGAGAATGTGGATACGAGCTCCGGCATCGGCGCTTTGTTCGATGCTTTCGACCAGATCCAGTCCGATTCGCAGATGTTCGATGAAAACCTCCGCGCGATCAAAGACAGGCTAATCAAGGAGCATGGGTTCAAACTAACGACTGAGGACGAGACCACGCTTGCCTACATCTTCAGGGCCTTCTATGTTGGCGGTCCCGAACTCGGCTATAGCAACGTGGGTTTTCCGGTGCGTTCTGGGGCTCCGCGCTTGCTGCCGACGTATGAAGAACTCATGATCGATACGGACGAGAACGGAGAGCAGCGAAGCTACCTCGCGACTGAAGAGAATTTCCATACCCTGCAACAATTCGAAAGAAATAATTTGATTGTGCCGCTAGTCGGAAATTTCGCGGGCTCGAGCGCGCTTCGATCGGTTGGCGCCTATCTGAAGGAGCACAATACCGCCGTCTCGGCTTTCTACACCTCCAACGTCGAGCAATATCTTTTCATGACCCCAGAAGACTGGAAGAATTTTTACACGAATGTTTCGACGCTCCCGCTCGATTCGAACAGCACGTTCATACGCCCGCTCATCAACACCGGCAGCGGTTATACGGCTTCCCCCCAGTTTCGTCCAACCTTCCACTGGGACACGGTGCTCTTCCCCATGGCCGACCTGGTCGCCGCTTTCAATGCGGGGTTGATCGAGAATTATTACGACGTCATCCAGACGCGCAATTGAGGACCGGCTGGCACCTTTATTTATTGAATACTCCGCCGGCCGGATTTCTGACGCCCTGATTGAACGATTCCTCCTCGGAAGGCACGCAGAAATCCTCGCGGATTCTGTCGTTGGCCTGTAAGCGGAACGTCAATTTATCGCTGATCCACGGTTTTGTATATGTCTTCGGATCATCGATCGTGACAACGATCTCCAGCGTGTCGCGGTCGAGGCGATGGTAGCGTTCCTGGAGATGCATGTCCTCGCTATGCGGATTTCCGAAGTGATCGATCCAAGCCCTTTCATCGAAGCCAACGGTATCGACAACGAAAGTATCTCCGTCCCATTTCCCGACCGCGGTGTTGCCGAGCCACTTTGGATCAGGATCCTTCGGAAGTTCCCGGCCATCGATCCAGATTTCGCGCAGCACGCGTCCCCACTCGAAAAATTGGAGAAGGCGGTCTTTCGTTTGGATCATCTCAAACGGTCTGCCGAAGAACAGAATGCGTGGATAACCGAGCGGATCGCATTTACCGGTGGGATCATTTCCCAAGGCGGGCGGAACCCCTCTCGGGCCATACGATGGCTTGTGGGCATCGAACTGTTCTTTCCCCCACGCCGTCATAGGTGGCGGCTCTTTACTCAGGCTCTGGGCATTGCCTCTCCAAACGCCTGTCAGGTCGTGCGGGTCGTGTGGGACGCTGGGACCGGAAGACTGCACGCCGCGCCGGGGATCGGGCCTGCCGCGCTGTGCGAAGGCAATAGATGAAACGATCAGCACCAGGAAAACCGCAGTCAACGGGCGCGTGAATGGATTTCGCATTGAAACTCCTTTTTTAGCGTCGGGCCCACCCAGCCGGCCTGCTTTGCACAAAAAATCCTGGGCGGTCATAGACCGCCCCTACAGCTTGGGGTGCGCAACTGTAGGGGCGCTCTATGAGCGCCCGCGATGTATTTTTTGTGCAAAGCCCAGCCGGCCTGCTGTCGGTACTGCCTTATTGATCGGCCATCATCGGCTGGTCCCCCCACGCCCTTATTCGACATTTCCTGGTCCACCCTGGCTCTTGAATTCGCGACCGTCCGCAAGTACCGCCTTTGAAAAGACCACGACAGGGGCACCCGATTTCGAACGGAAGCCGTAGACGGTCACTTCCGAACCGGGGCTGAAGAGGTTGAGCATCTGCCTGCGGCTGAAACCCGCGCGCTCGAGATTTGTCGGCGCGTTCATTTCGGCGGACCAATGCTCCACGTTCCCTTTGTCGTCCGTGACATCGAAGTACAGTTGCGAATGAGGGTTGGACAATGCGAATTTCACAACTACTCCCTTTACGGACACCAGTTTCGACAGATCGTACGAAATGCCGGTCCCATGATGCGCTATTGCCGCAGTCGAAACCATCAGAAGAGAGGCGGCCACGAACGAAACGATCATCAAATAAGTTCTCATTGGGTTCTCCCAGGCTAGAGAATATCTCCTCTGTTCGCCGGACTGTCAAGATCGCTTCAAGGACTGGCGAGTCTGCGGAGTATTTGACGTCCCAAACTACTGGACCCATAACTTGACCGATGCTTGACCGACGGGATAGTATCTGCGCGCATGAGCTATGAGCCGCAATTCTCCATTACGCCGGCCTTGCTGGACCGTGTGGAGGCGATCGCTGCGCTCCGCGAGCGGATCATGAGCGCTTCGGTGCAGGTGGCGTGGATTCCGGCGCTGCAAAAAGACGCGCGTGTGCGCAACGCGCATTCCTCGACGGCAATTGAGGGCAATCCGCTGACGCTGGAGGAGGTGCGCGCGGTCGAGCAGGGCGCGCCACTGGCCGTGCCGGCCCGCGCGCGGCGCGAGGTAGTGAACTACTTCGCCGCGCTCCGTCACATCGAGCAGCACGCAACAAAGAAACGCGTGATTCACCACGACGTGCTGCGGCTGCACACCATCATCGCCGGCGACGTCATGGACCAGGGCGAGGCGGGACGTTACCGGACCATACGGGTAAAGGTCGGGAACTACGTGCCGCCTCCGCCGGAACATGTCTCGGGCTTGATGTTCGAGCTACTTGAATGGTGGAACAAGGGCGCGAAGGCGCTGTCACCGGTGTTGAGTTCGGCGATCGTGCATTACCGATTCGAAGCCATTCATCCGTTCGCCGACGGCAATGGACGAACCGGCCGCGCGCTGGCGTTGTGGGAGCTTTACCGCCGCGGGTTCGACTCGCACCACATTTTTTCCGTAGACGAGTTTTACTGGGAAGATCGCCCGCGGTATTACGCTGCTTTACAAGCCGTGCGTCGCGAGGACGACAACCTGACCGCGTGGCTCGAGTATACGGCAGAAGGTCTACAACAGACGTTGGAGCGGGTTTGGCGGCGCATTCTGGAAATACCGGCAGCGGGACGCGCAAAGCTCGTCCTGCGGCCCAGGCAGGAGAACCTCCTGCAACTGCTTCGGGCCAAGGGCGGCTTGAGTCCGCAGGAAATCTGGGATGGCCTCGGCGTATCCAAACAGGGAGCGATAGACTTGCTGCGTCCACTCATGAAGGCGGGTTTGATTAAACGGATCGGCACATTGAAGCATGGCCGCTACGTGTTGAAATGAAAACATCGATGAGCAAGATCCAATGGGAATACGACGTTGTCGAGAAACCTGCATGGGATAAAACATGTAGAGGGGGCTTTGCACAAAAAATCCTGGGCGGTCATAGACCGCCCCTACAGCTTGGGGTGCGCAACTGTAGGGGCGCTCTATTGAGCGCCGACAATACAGCAATTTGCGAGATCGCCGGCGGTCATAGAAGACACCCATGAGCCGCGGCTCAAAGTGAAGGATGAAAATGCGCGCCCCAACGCATCTAAAGGACTTACAGCGATATTTTCGTTAAAGCTGTGAATGAATTACAGTCGAGCGCCATTCCCCTCCTTGCATCACCGCAGGAGGGGTGGCTGCGTCGTCAATAAGATATTGCGAAGCCACCGAAGCAGCCGCAGCCGGGGTGGTTTTCCTTTTGGTTTTCGATCGGAAAACCACCCCGGCCTCGCGATCAGCGGAAGCTTCGCGATATTTTGTGACTCGCTCGGCCACCCCTCCTTGCGGTGATGCAAGGAGGGGAATATGCTCGATTCCAATTTGTTCACACCTCCTATGAGCGCCCACGATGTATTTTTTGTGGTCAAAACCCCTCAGTTGGATGCTTTTCCCATCAGCGGTACCGGCTTAATCAACTTGGCCGGGTCCGCGCTGCGAGTGGGGCGGTACTTCTGCGTGCGTCCACCGAAGGTTTCTGCGGCATAGAGATTTCCGTCCGAATCGACAGAAAACTGGTGCACACCCCAAAATGCACCCGGGAATGTCCCATAGGTTCCCCACGAGTACAACAATTTCCCATTAAGGTCGTATTTCAGAAACTTGTTGCTGACGCCGTCGGCAACCCATAAATATTGGTCGGCCGACATCTCGATATGATAGGGCTGCCGTATATTCGGCCACATGTCGAGAAACTTCCCATTTTCATCAAACACCTGGATGCGGCTGTGTCCTCGATCCGAGACATACAGGCGACGATTCTTGTCGATCGCGATCGAATGTACCGTGTCGAATTGGCTGGGGCCGGTGCCCGGCGTTCCCCAAGTCATGAGAAACTTTCCGTTTCTGTCGAATTTGACGACCCGCGTGTTGGTGTAGCCATCGGTGACGTAGAAGGTGCCGTCGGGAAGCCAGGCGATGTCTGTAGGCCGGCCGAAATGCTTATCGTCGTTGCCGGCGACTCCTGCCTCGCCTAGAGTCATCAAAAGCTTCTTCCCGTCATTGCTGAATTTGAAGACCTGCTGGCGCATGTCGTCGACGACCCAGACACTCCTCTCAGGATCGTACGGGCTGATCTTGACGGAGTGCGGCCCGCGGCCGCCTTGAAACAGCTTGTCCCATTGCGTCCAGGATTCGATCAGCTTGCCATTCGCGTCCACAATGATGATGCAGTTGCGCAATTCCGGCTTCTGACCTGTGGCCGGGGTTCCGAAAGACCCCCACGCTCCGTTGAAATTGTTGGGAAGTTTTTCCGGAAGCTTGATCTCGCCACGGTTCGCCAGGAAGATCCGGTTGGGTGATTCGGCAAACACCCCTCCCTGCGACCCCTGAATGTATCCCTGCCGCGCGAAGGGTTGCGGCCATTTGGGAACGACCTCATACGGACCGGTCTCCTCTTCTCCGCCTTTCTGTGAGTTGGATGAAAGCACACCCAAGCCAGCGTCTTTTTCAATTTGTGACTGGATCGGTACAGGAGCGGACAGCAGGCTGACCGAGAAAACCACTGCTAGCGCGATCAGCGCGACGATAGGCATGCGCATTTGAACCTCCTTCGATTTATACTTACCCCCAGGGACAAAAACGGTTGATGTGAAGCGTAGACGAAACAGGCAGGATATTGCAACGTTTCAACGCGTAGCATTCGCATTGAACCGCGCGCCACGGCGGTGCGCCCGACGTTATAGCGTCGATGACCGCATCAGTCTCTCGATCGCGACTGTGTGTCTAGGCGAGAATGCTGGAGTGACCAATGTTCCGACGACGAAACGTTATCGCAGGAATGCTGGTCGGTGGCATTGTCCTCGTCACATTTCTCTTTTGGCATTCGCTTTCTAGCCCACCGCCGAAGCGCGCCTTCTACCACTGGAAGACTCAGTGGTCCGTCTCGCCGGCTCTTCTGAAGAATCTCACCGATAATCGGATCGACCGGCTTTATATGAGGTTCTTCGATGTCGAGTGGGATGACGTCGTGAACAGACCGCATCCGGTTTCGCCATTGCGCTTCCAGTCTCCGGCCCCTACGGGAGTTGAAGTTGTGCCGGTTGTGTACATTGTCAACGCTGTCTTCCGGAAACTGGCATACGAGGATGTGGAACCACTTGCGGACCACGTTTTGGCGATGGTTCGCAGGATGGCGGCAGACGAGGGCATCGCTTTTCATCAACTGCAGCTCGACTGCGACTGGTCCGATAGTACACGCCGGAGTTATTTTCACTTTGTCGATCTCCTTGCGCGGAAACTGCGTTTCGAGCACAAGATCGTCTCATCCACGATCCGCCTGCATCAGATCAAGTATGCGAGCCATACGGGTATTCCGCCCGCCAGCCGCGGCATGTTGATGTTTTATAACTTTGGAAGAATCCGCGGGGACGCTACCAGGAGTTCGATCTTCAATCCGGAAGACGCTTCTCTCTATGCTTCGTATATTGCGAAATACCCGTTAGAGCTGGATCTCGTGCTGCCCGCATTTTCGTGGATCGTTCACTCGAGGGAGGGAAGGGTTCTCGGCCTCCTGGAAAACGTCGGCGAAACCGAAATCGCCGCGTTCGACGGCTTCCGCAAACTTTCGGCGAACCGTTACTCCGCAGCGAGATCTTTTTTCTTTCGCGGCCGGTATTTCATGAGCGGAGATCTTCTTCTCATGGAGACGACAACACCGGAAACGACACGGCAGGCTGCGGTATTTGCCAGGCGCGGCGCCGGCCGGAAAAAGAACTATGGAGTCGTGGCGTTGTTCGATCTGGATGAAAACGATCTGAAGATCTACACGCGAGGGCAAATTGAAAATATCCTTGCCGGGTTTTAGGACACTCAGCGTTGGTTCCGTAATTCTGCTGGCAATACTCGCAGCGGTGATTCGGATCTTCGGCTCCGGCGGCAGCGATTGCGAGGACCTGGACTGCAGATCCTTTTTCTCCCCGGGGATCATCCAGTCCCCGCACGAACGGCCATTCTTCTTCAGGGATAACACTTTCTATGAACCGTTCACGCTGTTCAGGCCATTCCCGCCGGCGAAAGATCCACCTGTGCAGGCGGTGAACCTGGAAGAATGGGCCGCTTACTTTGGCCCTGCAGTTCCCAAAGCGGAGCTATCGAACCTCATTTATAAGGTTCCGGCGGAGGACGTCGCAAATACGGCCTCTCCTCTCTTTCAAAAGTACGCGAACAAAGATCGCGTGACCAAAGCGCTGGAGTATCTGCTACTGGCGAAACGTGTTGAGCCCATCGCCACGCGGAGTGCCGACCAAGGCTGGCAGGGCAATGTCTCGGCCAAACCCCTCGACATGACCCTTGTGCAGGAACTGATCGATTCAGCGGAGAAGAAGATCCCGCAATCCGACAAATTCCTCGCCGAGCGATACCGTTTACAGGTGATGCGTCTTCTCTATTACAGCAGCCGCTATGCCGACGCCCAAAACTACTTCGAACAGTTCAAAAACAGTTTCGGCGGCGAAGGCAGTCCCAAATACAGGTTCATGGATCTCGCTGCCGGCGCGTATTCAAGAAGTTCGGAAAGGCGAATTATCTTTTCTCCCTGGTCTTCGACAAATTCCTGCCGCTGAGACGCTCCTCGTATTTCTCTTTTCACCCGATGGAGGACGGCGACTGGAACGAAACCCTCGCGCTGGCGAAGAACGTTCACGAGCGAGAAGTGCTCTGGCAGTTGCTCGGCATTTACGCCGACGGGATGGCTGCTATCGAGAACATCTACAAATTGAACCCGAAGTCGGAACTATTACCCCTTCTTGTCGTGCGCGAGGTCAACAAGACAGAGCACGACTGGACGGCGAACCAGGACCTCTACCGGAACCGGCTCTTCATTCGAACCGAGGTCAAGTCAGACCTGGCTGCCGTGGGGACGATGCGGCTCGCGAGACTCAAGATGATTGCGGACACCGGGAACACGACCAAGCCTTACCTTTGGCGTCTTGCCGTGGGGCACTTGCTCGCGCTGGCGGGAGACTCTCGGATGGCCGAGACGTATATCGCCATGGCCAGAAAGTCCATGCCTAATGTTCCGGAAATTCAGGAGCAGGCACGGATGAGCCAGTTGTTTGCGCGCACGCGAGCCATACGATCGATCGACCGCTCGGTGGAACCTTACCTTGCGTCGGAGTTCGAGTGGCTCCGCAATTCGATCGACTCGAAGAGGGGAGCAAACTTCAGGGCGGACAACCTGAACTGGTGGGCTCTTGGATATTTAAGTCAGATTTATCAAAACGGCTCCGACCCTGTGCGAGCTTTGATGCTCACGGATTCAACAGCCAGTCCACTGTACGGAACTGTCGACGGAATCGAAATGATTCTTGCATTCAAGCGCAGTCCTGCCACTTCCTTCGATAAATTCCTGGTGAAGAATTACAAGTATTCCATCGAGGAGCTTCAGGAATTGGGAGCCATCAAGCTTCTTTACAGCGGCGATTTGACGAACGCTGCAGAGACGTTCAAGCTCGCCGGAGAGAATGCGCAGCGCGAGCTGAAGGCAGACCCGTTCATGATCCACATCAAGGATTGTCACGAGTGTGATTTCAAGGCTCCGCACACGAAGTACACGAAAGTCACCTTCGCGGATCGGATGCTCGCGCTTTCGCGAGCCTCGCAGGGACAGGGCGACGAGGCCGCACAGGCGAGCTTCGAGCTGGCGAATGGTTTTTACAACATGTCGTTCTACGGCAACGGCCGGGAGATCTTTGATACGCATCACCACAATTTCTATCCCGATGTTTCCTCGCTCTACTATGGTCCGGTATTCCCTTCCAACGGCAATCCGAACTCCGAGATCGTTTTCAATATGGATCTCGCCGAGAAGTACTACGTGCAGACGATGAATCTTTTTTCAAACAAAGAGAACAAGACGAAAGCGGCGTTCATGGCGGCGAAGACCGAACAAAATCGTTTCTTCGACACCCACCGCGATGGAAAAGGCGATCAGCCGTGGACGTATTTCAAGCTGCTGAAAGATTCTTACTCCGACACGCAGTATTATCGAGAGATCATCAACGAATGTGGCACCTTTCGGGCTTATATCGCACGCTAGCTCGTGAGTCTCGAACCGACATATTCCCCTCCTCGCAGAGGAGGCGTGGCGCGACAGCTTAATAGAAGCTGGCGCGCCGGGCGCGAAGCGCGAGCCCGATAGGGCGAAGCCTCAATTAGTGGTCAGTTTGACCGAAATATTTTCCCGAGCTGACCACCCCATCTGCGCCTTCGCTTCGCTCGGCGCATCCACCCCTGCGAAGAGGGGAATGCGTTGGTTCCTAATTTCCGTTTTTCAGATCAATCTCCGCAACATCGCCTTTCACAACCACTTTTGTTCCGAAAGAACGGGAGGAGTCTGCCAGCCGCTGAAGGATATAACCGGCCTGATCGCCTGTGGCCGGCTTGGGCAAGCCGCGAGTTTGGAGGAACAGATTGTTCGTGTGTTCGTCGTGAAGGTCGGGTTCTCCCTGTCCAATCTTATTCAGCACGATCGGATGGAACGTTATTGATTGGAGATTTTTCCCCTGGAATTCGACATGGGCGACCACACTTTCCCAGAAGATCGGCTCATCGAGCTGAATATCGACTGGCGGTACATTGAAGATGAAATTGCCGAGGTCGTAAAAGATTGGCCGCTTGTGATAAATTTCCACGCCGTGCACAAGAGGCACGCCATGCATGACGATGATGTCCGCCCCGGCATCGATCTCTTCATGTGTCCACTTCTTGAGCCAGTCCGCCGGAGCTAACCGTTCCGGTAACTCTTCGTTGAGTATCGCGGTGAACGGCCGGTTCAGAAATACGTGATTGTGTTGATACACGACGACGATGTCGGCATGTTGGCGAGCTTCCCGGATGCTCTGAAAGATGCGTTGTTTATCCTGCGCGTTCGGTTCGTTTCCCGGCTGCGGCGGAAGCAGCGTTGTCGATTCATTCAGTTTGCCGCCGGCTTCAATACGCAGCTCATTTACCCCCGGCTGCGACGGAGTGGCGGCTCCGCCCTCGGCGATCAGACCGGACGCCATCGCAACGAGCGCAACCGTCCCCTTCGATGTGCGCAAATAACCTGGCGCGGAGGCTTCCTGCAGATTATTGCCGGTTCCCGCATGCGCCAGCTTCCGGCTCTGAACTTCGCGCAGCGTGTTCTGGATTCCAGGAATCTTCAGGTCAAACGAATGATTGTCGGATAAAGAGAGCAGGTTGAAACCCAAGGCCTTCAGCGCATCCAACGCTTCTGGTGGAGAGAGAA
>QHWY01000389.1 GCA_003223875.1 Acidobacteriota bacterium
TAGAATGAATTCGCAACCGGCTTATTGACCGTAAAAAAACGGCTCGAACCGAAGAACCACAGCTTGTCTTTGATGACCGGTCCGCCTAGCGTCACGTCGATGTCGCGGTAAGTGCCGATCTGGTCTACGGCTCGAACGCCATGCGAAGCCAGAGAGGGGGACAGGTTGTTGCTCTGCAAGCTGTTGCTCTCAAAACCGGCAAACAGAGATCCATGGAAGCTGTTGCCGCCTTCTTTGGGCGCGACGTTCAGCTTTAGCCCTCCAGTGGACGAATCGGCCGTACCGCCGCCCGTTTGGTAAACCATCTGCTCAGCCCCGGCATCATTCATATAGCTCTGGACGGCTCCATCGTTTTGAAGCCCGTTGATGATCATTCCATCCATCAGGACCGACGTCTGGGACGTGCCCGTCCCATGAACTTGGAAGTAGGTCTGCTGCATCGCGCGCGAACCGCCCACATCAGGCGCATCCATCTGAACTCCGACGACGAGCTGTCCCGCCGATTGGATGGTGTGAGCCGTAGGCACCGTGTCCAACACCTCACGCGGAAGGACTTGGGCCTTGAAATTTGTCTGTGCGTCCACAACCGGCGACTCCGCGGCGACAGTAATGGACTCTTCAACCGCGCCGACCGTCATCTCGGCATTGATTGTCGCCGTAAAGTCGGAGGGCAGCTCAACCTCACGCATGACGGTCTTAAAACCGGGAAGAGTGAACGTCATACTGTAGTTGCCCGGACGTAGATCGATGATCTTGTATGTGCCGCGTTCATCCGTGACGGTTAAACGCGATTTCTGGATCAGCGCAGGGCTGCTGGCTTCGACAGACACTCCTGGCAGAACCGCGCCACTCTGGTCCTTCACGACACCTGTGAACGTACTCTGCGCCAGAGTTTCCGGGACGAACGCGGTGAAATACAGCAATGATACGAAAACACCAATGGCAGCAAGACCCGTCTTGGATTTCCTCATACTTTCTTCTCCCTCAAACGCATACACGGAAGGTTTGTCCAGCAACGGCGGACGTCGACGCCGACTGCGATCGCTGGCCCACCCCGAATGGACGAGCAAGTCATCAGAATGAACGTGAAGCTGACAAGAATCTGATTAAACAACAGCCGAATACTTCGACATCCGAAACTATTTCGCTTCTCTATTGCGTGGTTTTATAAAGTGGCAAGGGTGCCTGTATATCCGGTGTGGGGGGTATTTCTGGCGGAAATTGGGGGTAAGCACGATCAGCTTTGTGCGGACCGCTACAAGATACTTCTCGTTTCGTAATTTTGCGTTTCGTAATTATGGCGAGTCCTAAACTTTCGCCGAGCAAAAAACGGCCGATCCATTACACGTGTAACCTTTTGGGGACTCATGACTCTGTAACTTGCGGTCGGGCTTAGTCATAGGGCGAAGCTGGAGGATAGACGTTTTAAACGGCGTGCCGCAAGTATGGCGGCTCCCTTCAGAGAGTTCCCGGGCGTCGTTCAACGGCTTTTATGAAAACTTTTGGGGGACCGGACGATTTTCTGGGGGGACGGCACGGTTTCCGTAGATAAAGCGGCAATCGACCCGAAACTCCCCTCCTCAGCTGAGGAGGCACCAACATACTTATTAAAGAATCAAGCTCCAAAGTCAGCAATGAGCCATCGCCGCCCGCCGATTTGGAACAGCCTTTTGCATTCATCCCTATATACATACGTTCCCCAGGACACCCCCTCCTCCGCAGTAGGTCGTGTCTTGAAGCTGAACGATCAGGCCGTCAGGGTCCGTGAAGTAGAGTTCAGGCGTTCCTTCTTTTGCGCCTCCACGATTTTCCATTCGCATGCTGATGTAGTGCACCAAGGGTCCAGGCGTTCCTTGCGCGCTTCCTCTCGGCTTGATGCCGACGCTTTCGAGCGTCTTGATAACCTTTTCCGGATTGAAATTGTCCATAGTCATGCAAAAGTGATTGATGGTACCGGGCCGAGCCGTGCCCGCTGCTCCTTGGCCGCCGCCAGCGCCGAACGCCAGGAATTGGCCCGCATTGCCGAAACCGAACACCGGGTTGCCCGGTCCTTGATACGCCTGGATCCGAAAGCCGAACAACTCCTGGTAAAACTTATTGGAACGCGCCCGGTCGGAACCGGAGTTGGTGGTGTGACTCCAGTTTCGGAGAGCGATCAAACCTTTCTTCGGTGACGGCTCGGGCCGCGTGCAAATGTTGCCGAGCGGACCGGCCCCACCGCAATACCGCGGATCTTGCAACTGAATGACGATGCCGTCCGGATCGCGAAAGTAGAACTCCGGAGTGCCTTCTTTGCCTCCACCAGCTTCCGGGCCGCGCATACGTACGCGCATTCGCATGGGCTCTGCCGCTTCGCTTTCGGTGATGCCATGCCGGCCTAGAATGGTCTTGAGCCGATCCACGTTAAAATTGTCGACGGCCAAACAAATGTGATTGATCTTCGGCGCATTCGAGCCCGCGGTGCTTAGTCCCAGGTGCTGTGGTCCGTTACCGATTTGAAGGCCGGCTGACGTCGTACCCTGCCTGTTAATCACGGGCATTCCGAACAATCCCTGGTAGAAATCCACTGAGCGTTTCACATCGGAGACATCCAACGTCACGTGATTGATTCCCCTCACCCGTATCGGCGGATTCGCGGTTTGCACGAATGCGCACGGCGCCATCACGAGCGCCGGTACCGAAAGCAACAGACGCCGCCGCGAAATGTCGAACGCTTTGTTCATACGGAACTCCTCTTCGTGTGAAAAGTCCAATGTTGCGACGTCCCATGAACGATGTCAAATTTAGTTGTGAAATGACTGAATGACCGGATGGCACGCGTTGGCGAGTTGTATCGTTTTTACGGATCGCGGCGCCAGTGCGGATCTTCGTCTATCTTGATGACCTTCGTCACAAACGTCACACTCACAGAGCCTACGTGGCCCGTAACCTGCCAACAGCCGGGCGTGGGAAAGATCAATGCGGTGGCGTGTTGTCTTCGATCGGACAAGGTTTCATGCAGTTGGAAGAGGAGCTGATGCGATT
>QHWY01000390.1 GCA_003223875.1 Acidobacteriota bacterium
CTTCGTTGTGTTGAATGCAAATCCTCTCGACAACATCGCCAACACGCGAAAAATCTATAAGGTGTACCTGCGCGGTGAAGAAGTCGATCGCGCTGCCATGCGAAAACAATGGACAGGAAGATGAAGGATGATTCCCCTCCTCGCAGAGGAGGGGTGGCGCGACAGCCGCAGGCTGACGCGCCGGGCGCGAAGCGCGAGCCCGATAGGGCGAAGCCTCAAGTGTGGTCAGT
>QHWY01000391.1 GCA_003223875.1 Acidobacteriota bacterium
GAAGCGACGCCGCTGGTTTATGACGGCATCATGTATCTGCCGAATCCTCGCGGCGTTATTCAAGCGCTCGATGCCGCGACCGGAGACTTGATCTGGCAATATCGTCCCTCAGCGGCAAAGGCCGCAGAGGGAAGCGACGCCAGCAGAGGTATTCAAAGAAACGTCGCAATTTTTGGCGACAAGATATTTGCCACAACCGGCGACGCTCACATGATTGCAGTCGATGCGCGCACGGGGAAGCTCGTCTGGGACACAAAGGTCGCTGACTCCGCGTTGGGATACGGCTACACGTCGGGTCCAATCGTGGTCCGCGGCAAAGTTATCGCGGGCATGTCGGGTTGCACGCGGTACAAGGAAGACGTCTGCTTCATCAGTGCACACGACGCGGTGACCGGTAAGGAAGTTTGGCGGACCTCCACCATCGCCCGGCCAGGCGAGCCGGGCGGCGATACATGGGGCGACCTCCCGCTGACTTTTCGTGCGGGCGGCGATGCGTGGATTCCAGGCAGCTACGATCCGGAAACCAATCTCGTTTATTGGGCCACTGCACAGGCCAAGCCGTGGGCTCGGGCGGCGCGTGGGACCGATGGCGATGCGCTTTACACGAATTCGACGCTCGCGCTCGATCCCGACACGGGCAAGATGAAGTGGTTTTACCAGCACCTTCCGGGCGAGACCCAAGATATGGATGAGGTATTCGAGAGCATCCTCGTGGATATCGGCGGACGGAAGTCGCTTTTCAAAATGGGGAAGCTTGGAATCCTCTGGCAACTCGATCGAGCGACCGGCCAATTCATCCGCGCGACAGATCTCGGTTATCAGACGATCGTCCAGGTGAATGCGCAGACCGGAAAAGTGACATACCTTCCGGGCAAGATCCCGCAATTAGGTGTCGAGCTTGAAATGTGTCCCAGCACCGCTGGATTCAAGAGCTGGCGCGCGATGTCCTACAACCCGCAGACCCGTGCGTTTTATATCCCGATGAATCTGAACTGCGAGAAGGGAACATTCGGCCCTGTTGAAAAGATTGCCGGCAAGGGCGGTACAGGTCCGGTGAAGCGCGCGGATTATAAACATCCCGAGTCCGGCGGAAATCTCGGCGAGTTTCTTGCGATGGATAGTCAAACCGGGAAAGTATTGTGGCGCCAGCGCACGCCTTCGCCGTCGAATACGGCTGCGCTTTCGACCGCTGGCGGTGTCGTGTTCGGCGGCGATTGGGACCGCCATATGTACGCCTACGATGCTACCACCGGAAAGATCCTGTGGGAGACGCGTCTTCCGACTTCTGCTCAAGGTTTTCCGATTACGTATATCGCCAAGGGGAAACAGTACGTCGCCATGCCGACGGGTCTGGGCGGAGGCAGTTGGTCCACGCTGATCCCGTTCGAACTGGCTCCGGAAATCCGGCGTCCGAACTCCGGTAACGGTATATTCGTTTTTGCGTTGAATAATGCGGAGCAAAAAAGATGATCCGGATTCCGCATTGCAATGCATTACAATGCAGTATATGGAAGATCAGCTGACCATCCGATTACCCCGTGAGTTGAGCCGGGCTTTAAGACAGAGGGCGACGCAGATGCAACGCAAACCCTCTGAGGTCGTGAGAATTGCTGTAAAGGAATTCTTGGCGATTCCTGAACGAATGCGCGAACGCCCAGTCGAACGCGTTCGGGATCTTATCGGTTCGTTAAATAGCGGTATTCCGGATCTGGCGACTCGCCATCGCGACTACATTATCAAAAAGTTACGCCGTGGCGGGTGAGCTGCTCCTGGACACGGGCGGTCTTGTGGGATTGTTAGACCGCAGTCAAAGCGTTCACCGGGCTTGCGCGGAGTCTTACGCAACATGGGAAGGCGTAGTGGTCACAACGGAAGCGGTCCTCACCGAGTCCACTCACTTGTTGTCCGGAATCCCCCGCGGTAGTGTCGCCTGCCTTGATTTCGTCTTGCGCAGTGGCGTTGTGGTGGTACCGCTGAGCATACCGTCGCTTCGGCGCTGTCGTCAGCTCTTAGAAAAGTATTCGGATTTACCGATGGATTTCGCAGATTCCACGCTTGTTGTGCTTGCGGAAGAGCTCGACACGAACCTCGTATTCACCGTGGATCGGGACTTTCAAGTTTATCGGATTCGTGGCCGCAAGGCCTTCCGTGTCTTGCCTGAGATAGAGTAACGGGACTGGCATCCTCCGGACAATCCAACTACTCGAGTGTGAACACCATTAATGTGCCCCCAAGGTTCGTGTAGTCGCTTAGCGAGCGGTTAAGACCCACGGCGCCGAGACCCTCGGTCCCCTGAGTCAGTCCTTCGGCAAGCCCGATGGCTGCCCAGCCTCCCACGCCGGTAAGCAGAGCGACGTATTGTTTACCATTGTGAATATACGTGATGGGATTGCTAATGATGCCCGAGGGCGTGTGGAACTGGTAGAGGATCTTCCCTGTTGCCTGATCGGCCACCTTGAACCAACCGTCCAGCGTTCCGTAGAAAACCACACCGCCGTCGGTGGTCAGTGTCCCACTGTAGA
>QHWY01000231.1 GCA_003223875.1 Acidobacteriota bacterium
GCGCGGGGGCGTCTCGCCGAACGGATCACGATGCAACCGGGTTCGGCCTTCAGCTCGACTTCGTCCTCAAGCTGGGCTTCCGCCAAAACGGTCTTGGGTAAGCGAATACCTCGTGAATTCCCGATCTGTACCAGACGCGTTTTCATCAGACACTAACCGTAATTACATTGTACTTACCACTTCGATGCTTTACAAATGTAAAACCGTTCCTTGAAGCGCGTTGTCCAAAAACTGGAATCATGCTGCCTCACGGTAATAATTGAGAAGTCCGCCGAGTCGTTGACGCCTTCGCACTGTTCACGTTATCGCCGTTATGGTTTTCCTTGTAAAGATAAGTCGATTGTCGAGTCCTTGATGGTTCCGCTCTTTTTCCTGCCACGGATTCATTCCATAGTTCGCCCGGAGTACATCACTGCGAATAACTTCAAAGTTCTCCCGGAACTTGTCTTTGAGTTCACGCTGCCATTGAAAGGTTAGATTTGCAGGCGTGATGATGAGAACTCGTTTCACGAGGCCCCGAATCTTCAGCTCCTTTATGAGCAGTCCTGCCATGATCGTCTTCCCCGCGCCGGGATCATCGGCAAGAAGGAAACGAATCGAGGAAGCTTCATGAAGTAGTCGTAAACGGCTTCCAATTGATGCGGCAGTGGATCGACCCGAGCAATAGACAACGAAAAATAGGGGTCGTACTCGTAGGCGAGACCGAGGCGCATGCCTCGATACCGAGGCGAAACTTGTGGGCATCTCCGTCGAACGGCTCAGTTGCAGGCGACGCCGTAAGCACCGCCAATTGTTCAGGACTCAAAATGGGCTCGTAAACACGTCCCGTGCGCAGGCCTTTGCCAACGAGCTTGACCGATGCTCCCATTTGCACCGCGATTATTACTTGCACAGGCTTCATGTATTTGCATTTCCAACCCGTTACGAACGTAGGCCCGGCATTTCATGAACGCCGTTTCGACGCAGCGTATTATACAAGGTGCGGTTTGTTGGAATTGACAGGAGAGAGATTCTGAAAAGTTATTGAAAACTGCCGATTTGGAAGCTGCCGCGCGTTCAAGTTGAGCTTAATGTCGATTGAAGAACAAGGTGAGGTCCGCTGTTCCGCTGTATCTGCCGAAGATTCATATAGACGTGTACAGCCCATTCCGGACTGATTTCCAGAACGAGCTGTTTCATCGGGTCGAGAGAATTCGAATCTCCGACCTCCTGGTCCCGAACCACGCCTAGGCTAAGCCACGCGTTGTGTTGAAAAAGGTTGAACTAAGATAATCGCGGAGAATTTCGCGTCTACAAAATCGTCTACACCCGTTTCGGAGGCATTCCGAAACGGGCCGTATCTTTTTGAATTGAAAAATCGGGGCGAGAGGATTTGAACCTCGAATCGCGGCCACCGGCGCTCAACTCTACGATACAGCAGATAGGACCTAATCCGCCCCAAACTGCAGTATTGTTTCCCGAAGGAACTGAACTCACGTATGCGCATCCGCTCACAATCGAAGAGGTCGCGTCTCTCGCATGAATGGAATTGTCAGGACGTCTTAGCTACAGCAGAAATCTGAACGTACACCCGTCGCCACTGAGTAACCAGCCTTCATTCAATTTTTCCATCACTTCTCGTTCGGTCCAAGTTTCCATAGTCGCAGAGTATCACTTGCAAACCGAGAGGATCGAGCACGCTGACCAAAACTGTGTTCATGACCGGCACGATCTCATCAACAGGATGCGGAACGTGCTCGGTTAATGTCTTGACATTATCCGCGTGGTTTGGATAATCAAGGACACTGAGATTGAGCATTGCTCGGTCGCATTTCAAAAAATAATTCATCGGTTCTAAACACACCATTTCGATAGGTCTCAAAGTTGATTTCAAAACATCGGCGAGCCTCACGGGCTCGCCCCACCCTTCCTCAGCGCTACCCCTCTTTTTTTGCTTTCTGATTTGTTTTGCTTCTTGGCCTACTTTATTGCCGTCACGCTGTGCGGGACGGGGGTGGGTGGGAGCGCGCGACAAATCCCGCTTGAATAAGCGGCATGGCCGCCTAGTTTTGACATACACACGAGGTGTGTGTATCTTATAAGTAGACTTGAATTATTAATCGCGAATCACGCTTATGAGCAAACGCGTCAACATCATGCTTCCAGAAACCACGGTTAAGGTGCTTGACCGGGTGGCAGCCAAGGGCGACCGCAGCCGCTTTATTTCCCAGGCGGTACTTCACTACGTTCAGACTCACGGCGCAGCCAACCTGAGGGACCGCCTCAAGCAAGGCGCTTTGGCTAATGCCAAGCTGGACCTGGAAATTGCCGAGGAGTGGTTCTCTGTGGATCAAGAAGCATGGCAAAAACTCGACCGAGAAGAAGGAGCCGCCAAAGCTGGCCGCAGCGCGGCGAAATCTACCTCACGGCGCTCGACCCGGCGCTAGGCCACGAAATCAAGAAAACCCGACCGGCGCTTATCATCCAGAACGACATTACCAATCAATACGGCCTGACTACGGTCGTGGCGGCGATTACCAGCAAGGTTACAATTCCACCGTACCCTAATGAAGTTGTGGTTGAGCCTGCTCAATCAGGCTTGTCAGTAATCTCCACGGTTCGGTGTGATCAGATCCGTACTGTGGATCGAAGGCGTCTTTTAAAGAAACTCGGAAAAGTCGACGCCGGCGTCATGCGCAAAATTGATGAGGCTATAAAAATCAGCTTGGGCTTGGTCGCATTATGAACAGCAGGCCCCAAGTCGCCGATGTTACGATTGTTTTTCATAATTTGAAGGACCTTGGGTTTCGAACAAATCTGTTCGTCCCTTACTGCAAGAAGATGTACCAGTTGAAAGACTACCTTGCAAAATAACGGGTTCTGGCAGCAACGTCGAATTCCCGGCGGTCCTAGACGCATTCCCCAAAACCTGCTGTTACTAACTTTATCCACAGCCCGCCACTACTTGCAATCAAAGGATTCGAGGAAAGGAGCGGTAGATTCCGGTATCTACTAGTGTATCTACTTCCGCGCACTGTCAAATTCTTTTGGCAAAGCGCCAGTTGGCGCGTCGTAAAGGCGATCATCGTCTACAAAATCATCCACAGCAAAAAAAACGCGTGCGGAAGCACGCGCCATCTTGTTGAATCGATGAATCGGGGCGAGAGGATTTGAACCTCCGACCCCCTGGTCCCGAACCAGGTGCTCTAGCCAGGCTGAGCCACGCCCCGAAAGAAAAACCCAATCATTTTAACATGAGGCAAGAAGGCGCGCTGTTTCGGTGCTTCCGTGGTTTGCAGCGAGCATGGCGGAGAGAACTCATTCCGCTTACGTTCTCAGGAAATTACTTCGCTTTTGGAGTTCGCAGCGTTGCCGCTATGCGCTCAATTTACGTCGCAATGGTTTTTGAGTGCGCAACGCTTCGGCGAAACGGTCCCGGTAGCTGATAAATAAGGTGGCGGTTGCCCTGATTACTCCACCGGAGTTTTGGTAATGCTCTGCGCTGGTGGACTTAACGGACAAGGTGGTTAATTTCTGCTCTCGTGGATTTCACGGGTCGCGCGAAGACCTGAAAAGGGCGAGAGCTGCATTCAGGAAGCGCCAGACCTCGCATCGTGCGAGCGCGCTCCATTCAGGGAGCGTCAGATCTTGCATCGTGCGAAGGCGCTCCGTTCAGGGAGCGCGGGATCTTACATTCAACGCGGTCTCCGAATGCATTTGGGCGTGCGACCTTCCGTTGCCTGCGGTTGACGCGTGTGATAATTTCTCCGGTTTGGCTTCTTATATGGTTCCCGTCATGTTCGCCTAAATAAAGGAAGAACAAAGGCGAATCAGACTTAAATACTGAGCGGATTTGTACGTGAGAAGTGGAGACAAATCTTACCGATAGGTCTGCGCGCAGCCGGGTCGTCATTTTATTGATGACAGTGGCGATTGTCGCGTTCGGTTGTATGCAGCAGCCGAGGGTGCCGGCGTATACACAGCGGGTAGCGGATCCGTATGTGGCCAGACGCTGGAGTTCTCCGGTATTCACCACTGCGCATGCGACTTTCCGAGATGCGGCTAGGGATTTTCTGAATATCCAGCCTAGGCCGCAGCAGCCGATCGATTTCCCTCATAACATCCATACCGACGATATTGGCGTCTACTGCGACACCTGTCACACGGGGGTGAGCAAGAGCGCTCGGGCGGGAATTCCGAGCATCAATGTCTGCATGAGTTGTCATGAGGACATTGGCGACGCTGCCGATCCGAGAATCCAGGCGCTGCGTGATTACGCCAAGCGCGGAGAAGACGTTGCGTGGCAGCGGGTTTACGGGTTCATCCGGGAATCTCACGTCCGGTTCAATCATGCGCCGCATATCCGGGCGAAGGTGGGGTGCTCCACCTGTCATGGTGATGTCGTGCAGATGACCGTTGCCGAGCGCGCCGTCAATCACACGATGGGTTTTTGCATCGATTGCCACAAGCAAAAGGGGGCGTCCAACGACTGCCTGACGTGCCATTACTAATATGGACCGGCGCCAATTCATCAAGATTTCCGCTTTCACCGGGTCCAGCGCGACGCTCGCCAGTTGCGGCAATCCCGAATACCACCTGATTCGCTTCGTGCCCGAAGACAGGATCGTGCCGGGCACGGCCGTGTGGAGGCCCAGCATTTGTCCTCTTTGTCCGGCGGGCTGCGGAGTGATCGCTCGCGTCATGGACGGCGAAGTCGAGGTGCTCCGCAACGGACAGCTTGGCCTCACCCGAATGGGACTGGCGAAAAAGCTGGAAGGCAATCCCGATCATCCGATCAACCAAGGAAAACTTTGCACCCGCGGACAGGCCGCAGCCGAGATCACTTACCATCCGGATCGCGTCGGGCACCCCCTCAAACGCGCGGGCACGCGTGGCGATGGCAAGTTCGAAGAGATTTCCTGGGAGCAGGCGCTCGGCGAGCTCGTCGCGAAGCTCGATGCTCTTGCCGCAGCCAACGACCAGAACAAACTCGCGATATTGCTGCGGCCGGAGCGCGGCCTTCGAGGTGAGCTCATCCGGCAGTTTGCCACCCGGTTTGGCGCACCGGTCCCGCTGACCTACGAGTTTTTCGATGATGATGTTCTGCGGCGCGCGAACGCGCTGAGTTTCGGGAACCACCAGCTTCCGACATTCGATCTTGCGGAATCGCGATATCTCCTTTCATTTGGCGCCGATTTCCTCGGCACGTGGAATTCACCGGTGGCGCAGAACATCGGATATGGCGAGATGCGCCAGGGAAGGCCAGGAAGCCGCGGGAAGTTCGTGCAGGTTGAATATCGAATGTCCCAAACCGGAGCGAATGCTGATGAATGGGTGCCGGTGAAGCCGGGAATGGAGGGAGTTCTCGCGCTCGGTATCGCGCAGGTCATTATGAAGTCCGGCTCGCGAAGGGCGGGTGATGCCGGTCCCGCGGGAATGCTGATCGACGGCTGGGCGGGTGGCCTCGCGGAATACACGGCGCAAGAAGTCAGCAAGCGGACGGGCGTTCCGGCGGCTCGGCTTGAACGACTGGCGAAGGAATTTTCGGAGCAAAAGCCGGCGGTGGCGATGATTGCGGGTGCCGCGGTGGCGCAGACGAATGGGTTGTTCAATGCGCTGGCGGTGAACGCGTTGAATGCGCTCATGGGTAGTGTGGGGACGCCGGGCGGAGTGTTCTTCATGCAAGGGGGTGCGCAGGAGGACATCGCCGGCGGTCCGCGAAGCGCAAACGCGACAGCGCGCAGCCTCAACGATAGACAGCCGCTCCAGGAAGAATTGCGCGATGCGCAGGTTCTGCTCATCGACGGCGCCAATCCGGTGTATGCAGCGCCGCGAGCGTGGAAGGTGCGGGAAACCCTTACCCAGCTCCCGTACATTGTCAGCTTCGGGAATTTCATTGATGAGACAAGCGCGCTGGTAGACCTGATTCTGCCCGATCATTCGTTTCTCGAGTCGTGGGTCCAGTCAATGCCGGAGTCAGGAGCCAAGACGGCGATCGTGAGTATGGCGGCGCCGGTAATGCAACCGCTGCACGAGACGCGGGCAACCGGGGATGTAATTCTCGACGTCGCCAGACGATTGAGGAAACCTCTCGAACTGCCGTGGAAAACATTTGAAGAGATGGTGAAAGCGGGACCCTCACCCGCCGCCGCGAAGCGCGTACCCGATAGGGCGAAGCCTCAAGAGAAGGCCGCGCGGCGGCCTCTCCCAGGGGGAGAGGCGAGGAAGTTTGCGGAGCCGCAGTTTAACGGCGATGCGAATGAATATGGGTTTCATTTTTTGCCGTATCCGTCGCAGGCACTCCTGGACGGATCGCTCGCCCATTTGCCGCTGCTGCAGGAGCTGCCGGATCCAATGTCGAGCGCGGTATGGAGCAGTTGGGCCGAGATCAACATGCAAACGGCGGAGAGGCTCGGGATTCGGCAGGGGGATTGGCTAGAGATCACTTCGAGCCAAGGCACGATTAGAGTCCCGGCATTTCCGTCGCCGGGGATTGCCCCGGACGTGGTCGCAATGCCCACGGGCCAAGGTCACGAAAACTTTACGCGATATGCCACCGGACGCGGAGCGAATCCGATCAGCATTCTCGCGCCGGTCGTGGAGTCCGAAACCGGAGCGCTGGCATGGGCGGCAACGCGCGTCAAGATCACGCGAGTGGCGGACGCGGATGGAACTTTGGTTTTGTTTGCGGGGTCGCTGCGGGACTATCCGCCGGAGCATCCGCACAGGTAGCGAGAAGGAAATGCTATGACGCATCGATGGGGAATGGCGGTGGATCTGGACCGGTGCACGGGCTGTGAGGCCTGCGTCACCGCGTGCCGGACGGAAAACAATATCCGCATTGCCGGCCCGGAACAGTCGGCGCGCGGACGCGCGATCGCGTGGATACGCGTGGAACGTTACTACGAAGGCGACTTTCCCGATGTCCGTGTAAAGTTCCGCCCTGTGATGTGCCAGCAATGCGACGCCGCTCCCTGCGAACCTGTGTGTCCCACCTACGCGAGCCACCACACCGATGAAGGACTGAACGCGCAGGTCTACAACCGGTGCATCGGCACGCGCTACTGCGCGAACGCCTGCCCTTATAACGTGCGTTTCTTCAACTTCGGAAATCCTGTTTGGGACCGGCCGTTGGAACTTTCTCTGAATCCCGACGTATCGGTTCGTGAAGTGGGCGTTGTCGAGAAGTGCACGTTTTGTGTGCAGCGGATCAATGCAGGCAAGGAACAGGCGAAGGCTGAAAATCGTGAATTGAAGGACGGAGAGATCAAACCAGCCTGCGTGCAGTCTTGTCCGACGTCGGCTTTGGTGTTCGGCGATTTGAACGATCCGGAAAGCGAAGTTTCCCGTCTGTCGCGCTCGTCACGTGGAACGAAGTTACTCGAAGATCTTGGCACTCTTCCCAAGGTCACTTACCTCCAACGCCAGTCATGAGCGGAGCGGGCGAAGCGCAAGGCCGACAGGCTGCAGCCATAAACCATGCAAGCGCGATAGCGCGCAGCTATAAATAAATCTGACATGGACCTCGCCACTGAACGAAAAATCAATCACGATCTCCTGCGTCCCCTCCGCCAGACGTCGGTTTGGTTCTTTTTGCTGGTCGCATTATTGGGGAGCATTATTCTGACGGGTGCTGGCGCGTGGCTATATCAATTGTCCAACGGTCTTGTGGTGGCAGGCATCCGATGGCCGATCTTCTGGGCCTTTTACATTACGAACTTTGTTTTCTGGATCGGCATCAGCCACGCCGGCACGCTGATTTCCGCCATTCTGCGGCTTGTGAATGCGACCTGGCGGCGACCGGTAACACGTTGCGCCGAAGTCATCACGGTTTTCGCGCTCATGATTGGCGCGATGTTCCCCATCATTCATCTTGGCCGGCCCTGGCTTTTCTTCTGGCTGATTCCGTATCCGAGCGAGCGGCAGATCTGGCCGAATATGCGTTCGCCGCTGGCATGGGACTTCTTTGCCATTTCGACGTACCTGACGGGAAGCACATTGTTCCTTCTTCTCCCGATCATTCCCGACTTCGCGCTCATGCGCGACCAGATGACCGGATGGCGAAAGAAAATTTATGGTGTGCTCGCTCTGGGCTGGCAGGGAACGACCAAGCAATGGCACCGGCTGGAAGCCGCGATGCAGATTATGGCCATCGCCATCGTGCCGGTGGCCGTGTCGGTACACACCATCGTGTCGTTCGATTTTTCGATGTCGCCCGTGCCGATGTGGCACTCGACGGTTTTCGGTCCCTACTTCGTCGCGGGGGCAATCTTCAGCGGAATCGCGGGGCTTATTCTCGCGATGGCGGTGTTGCGGAAGATTCTTCATCTGGAAGAGTACCTGCACCCGCTGCACTTTCAGAATCTCGGCAAACTGCTGCTCCTGATGAGCCTGCTGTGGGGATACTTTACATTTGTGGAACGGCTCACCACGTGGTACGGCAACAACTCGGCCGAGATGGCCGTATTTTGGGAAACTCAAACCGGCGCGTACGCGCCGCTGTTCTGGACGATGGTGTTCTGCAATTTCATCATTCCCTTCCCGCTCCTGGCGATTCGGAAATTGCGCACGATAACCGGGACCGTGATCGCGTCGTCGACGATTGTGGTTGGGATGTGGATCGAGCGATTCCTGATCGTCGTTCCATCCCTTGCGCGAAAGAATTTGCCGTATACGTGGGCGTCATACCGTCCTCAGCCGGTTGAAATCCTGATTACCATCGCGACATTCGCGGCAATGACGCTCCTGTATACATTGTTCGCGAAGGCGGTTCCGATCATTTCGATCTGGGAGCTCAAGGTCGGAATGCATGCTCCGCCCTTGCTGACACCGGAGGAGCAAGAACAGCAGCGCGAACTGTGGAGGACGCGGCCGTGAAAGCCATCTATGGTCTGTATTCCGATCCCGAATCCGCGCAGCACGCGGTCGAGTCGCTCAGGCGAGCGGGTGTGGGCGATCAGTCCATTACGGTCATGGCATCGCAGCCGTATGAAGAGTACGAATTCAGCCAGCGGTACCAACAAACCTGGCTTTTTTGGATCGCGGCCGCCGGAGGCGCGTTGGGTCTCGGAGTTGGCGTTACGCTGGCGTATCTGACGGAAACGCTCCGGCCGCTGGTAACCGGAGGCATGCCGATCGTCGCGTGGTGGCCGAACATCATCATCATGTTCGAGTTGATGATGATGGGCTCGATACTCGCGACAGTCGTCAGTTTGTTGGTGATGACGGAACTGCCGACTTTCCGCTCAGGAATTTACGACCCGGAGATTTCGCAGGGTAAGATTCTCGTAGCAGTGGAGAATCCGGCGGAGGAGGAGCTTTCCGCTCTGGAACGAACCTTCAAGTCCAGCGGAATAGCTGAAGTGAAGAGGGTTTGAAAATCGGGACGAGAGGATTTGAACCTCCGACCACACGCACCCCAAGCGTGTGCGCTACCAGGCTGCGCTACGTCCCGATGTACCCAATTTAGGTTTTCCGGCTAAGCAAAGTCAAGATGTCCTGCAATTCTTCTCGAATTCGAAGAAGCATCTTCTGGCGTTCTTTTGGCGCGCGGGTGCGGGCGAGTTGTTTCCGCGCACCCGCGATGGTGTATCCGCGTTCATAGAGAAGCTCTTTGATGCGAAGCACCATTTCAATGTCCTTCCTTTTATAAACGCGGTGCCCCGATTTCGATTTTTCGGGAGCGAGATTGGGAAACTCGGTTTCCCAGAATCGAAGGACGAAGGGCTCGATATCGACAATCTTGCACACCTCGCCGATACGAAAGAAGAGCTTGTCCGGGATTTGACGTGTCGGCATAAACGACGAACGAATTAGCCACAAAAAAGTACATAAGCCACAAACTTTTGTGAATCTTGTTCCTTTTTGTGGCTATTCCCTTTTTTGATGCGCCAGAGCCTTCGCGCGCTGCTTGATTATAATGGGCGTCCCGGGGAATGGAAATCGCTCACGGATCCGGTTCTCGATGAACCGTTCGAAGGAGAAGTGCAGCTTCCTGACTTTATTCGAGAACATAACGAATGTCGGCGGATCGACCTTCACCTGGGCGATGTAACGGATCTTCACATCCATAGGTAATCCACCTCGGGTCAGCACTTCCTGCCGCAAAAATTCGTTCAGGTCTCGGGTGGGGATACGCACGAACCGTGCTTTATGAACTTCATCAATTACTCCATATAGTTTCTGGACACGCTGCCCGGTTTTGGCGGAAATAAAGAGGATTGGCGCGAAGGATACGAACTTCAATTTATCACGGATTTCCGATTCATAGTCGGCCGTGACTCGATGGGTTTTTTCGATGGCATCCCATTTATTGACGGCGATAATGAGGGACCGGCCAGCCTGGTGGGCATAGCCGGCGATATGTGCATCTAGGGCAGTTACGCCTTCGATCGCATCGATAACCAAAATGGCTATGTCACTTCGCTCCAGGTGCCGGCGGGCCATGACCACGCTGAGTTTCTCGGCCTTGAGTTCCGTCTTCCCTTTGCGACGGATTCCGGCAGTGTCAACAAACCGGATCGTCAAGCCGTCCTGCTGAACCAAGCTGTCGACGGAGTCCCGGGTCGTTCCGGCGATGGGCGAAACCATGGCCCGTTCTTGTCCCGCAA
This sequence comes from Acidobacteriota bacterium, assembly GCA_003223875.1. Taxonomy (GTDB): domain Bacteria; phylum Acidobacteriota; class Terriglobia; order 20CM-2-55-15; family 20CM-2-55-15; genus 20CM-2-55-15. The sequence goes on from QHWY01000231.1 coordinate 10,590, forward strand.
GTCTGTTCAGAAGTGTGGACTTACCGACATTGGGCCGGCCGATAATAGCCACCCGAACCTCAACTCCCGCATCTGCTTCATTGGCTTCAGGTGCTGGCACTGAAATTGCAACTTCGTCCAATAGTTCGGTGATGCCTCGACCGTGCTCAGCGGAAATGGGGAATACCCGGTCGACGCCCAGGCGATAAAATTCCGAAACTTCGGATGCCTGCTTCTCCGAATCGATCTTATTGACAACCAAAAAAACCGGTTTGCCTGTACGCCGTAGAAGACGGATGAGTTCCAGATCGGGAGGTGTGATGCCGGACCGGCCATCGACGACAAAGAAAACCAGCACTGCGGTTTCAATGGCGATCTGCGCCTGCTCGAAGATACGGACAGGAATCTCGGTCTGTTCGCCGGGAATGATGCCGCCGGTGTCTACAATGTCGTAGTTACGGCCATGCCAACTGACAGTCCCGTAGATTCGGTCGCGTGTGATTCCCGGCTCATCGGTAACGATCGAGCGCCGCTGGCCGATAAGCCGATTGAACAATGTGGATTTTCCGACATTCGGACGTCCTACGATAGCGATAAGCGGCAATGAGGAGGGCATGAAGTCATTCTCGCTTCCCTTTCGCAAAATAACACATCCAATGTTTCGGGACCTGAACTGTCTGACCCTGAACTATAGTAGGATACCGATACAGACAGGCATTTTTGAAAACCCAACGATCGGAACGAATTCCAACCGAAATCTCCGATCGTTTTGTTTTTTTGCCGATTAAAAGGTGAATATATGCAAGAGCAGGCAGAGTCCGTAAGTATTCTCAGCGCGATTGTAAATCTGCAGAGCCCCCAGGAATATCAAGAACTGAATTGGGAAGGCTCGTTCGAGGACTACCTTAAACTGATCCAGGACAATCCGCGGGTGACACGGAACGCGTTCCAGCGGATTTACGACATGATCCTTTCATATGGAGTGGAGGAGTATGTCGAACACAAGAAGAAGATCACACGCTACCGCTTCTTCCGCGACGAAACGCACAACGGCAGGGACGCGGTTTATGGGATCGATCAAAGCCTGAATCACCTGGTCGATATCTTCAAATCCGCCTCGCGCAATTACGGCACGGAGCGGCGCGTCATCTTGCTTCACGGCCCGGTCGGCAGCGCCAAGAGCACCATCGTAAGGCTGCTCAAAAAAGGCCTCGAAGAATATTCGCACACGCCCGACGGCGCCATGTACACGTTCGCGTGGACAAACATCGCCAACGACGTGGAGAAGGAAGTCTACGCGATGTTGAACGATGAACTGCCTTGCCCGATGCGCGAAGAACCGCTGCACCTGATTCCCTCCGACCAACGTGAAAAGCTGATCGATGAACTGATGCGCAACAGCAGCGATCCCAAGTTTCCGATCCAGGTGGAAGGCGATCTCTGCCCGGCTTGCCGCCAGATGTACCGGGAACTGACGCGCCGTTATAAAGGCGATTGGTTCAAGGTCATGGATCATGTGAAGGTGCGCCGGCTGGTCCTTGCCGAAAAAGACCGAATCGGAATCGGCACTTTCCAGCCAAAGGACGAGAAGAATCAGGACTCGACCGAACTCACCGGCGATATCAATTATCGCAAGATCGCCATCTACGGGTCCGATTCGGATGCTCGCGCGTTTAATTTCGACGGCGAATTCAATGTCGCCAACCGCGGCATCATTGAATTCATCGAAGTCCTGAAGCTCGAGGTTGCATTCTTATACGACCTGCTCGGCGCAAGCCAGGAACATAAGATCAAACCGAAGAAATTCCCGCAGACCGATATCGACGAGGTGATCATCGGCCACACCAACGAGCCTGAATACCGGAAGCTGCAGAACAACGAGTTCATGGAAGCGCTGCGGGACCGCACGGTGAAGATCGATATCCCGTACATCACCAAACTCACCGACGAAATCAAGGTCTACGAAAAGGACTACAACGCCTCGAGAATTCGTGGAAAACACATAGCGCCGCATACGATCGAGATGGCCGCCATGTGGGCCGTGTTGACGCGAGTAGAAACGCCGAAGAAGGCGAATCTGACACTGCTCCAGAAATTGAAGCTCTACGACGGCAAAACGCTGCCGGGCTACACCGAAGACTCGGTCAAGGAGCTACAGAAGGAAGCGGCGCGCGAAGGCATGGATGGTATTTCGCCGCGCTACATTCAGGACAAGATTTCCAATGCGCTGGTCAATGAGCAGTTCGCCGGCTGCGTGAATCCGTTCATGGTGCTGAACGAGCTGGAGAGCGGCTTACGCCATCATTCCCTCATCAAGTCGGATGAACAACGGAAGAACTTCCGCGAGCTGTTGACCGTTGTGAAGCACGAATATGAGGACATCGTAAAGAACGAAGTCCAGCGCGCAATTTCCGCCGACGAGGAGGCCATATCGCGGCTGTGCTCCAACTACATCGACAACGTCAAGGCATATACGCAGAAGGAACGCGTGAAGAACAAATACACCGGCCAGGATGAGGAGCCGGATGAGCGCCTGATGCGGTCGATCGAAGAAAAGATCGACATCCCGGAAAGTCGCAAGGACGATTTCCGGCGCGAGATCATGAACTATATCGGTGCTCTTGCGATCGAAGGCAAGCAGTTCAACTATCGCACGAACGAGCGGCTCTACAAGGCGCTCGAGCTGAAGTTGTTCGAAGACCGCAAGGATTCGATCAAACTGACGAGCCTCGTCTCGAACGTTGTGGACAAAGAGACTCAGCAAAAGATCGACGTCGTCAAGAGCCGCCTGATCAAGAACTACACCTATTGCGACGTTTGCGCGACCGACGTGTTGAATTATGTGGCCAGCATCTTCGCGCGAGGAGATGCGAAGGAGTAACGAAGCCCCGTGGTTCTCAATATCGAGCAGGATTATCTTCGATTCCGGCAGATCGTCCGGGGCAAGATCAAGCAAGACCTGAAGAAATATATTTCGCAGGGAGAGCTGATCGGAAAGAAGGGGAAGGATTTCGTCAGCATTCCGATCCCGCAGATCGAAATGCCCAACTTCCGCTTCGGCCGCCGTAACACGGGCGGTGTCGGCCAGGGTGAAGGCGAGCCGGGAACTCCGCTCGCACCCGGCGATGTGGACGAAGACGGCAACGGCAAGGCCGGAAACGCGCCCGGCGCGCACATCCTGGAAGTGGATCTCACCATGGAAGAACTGGCGCAGATCCTCGCTGAAGAGCTCGAGCTTCCGCGCATCCAACCCAAAGGCAGCGCTCGCCTGAAGACGGAACGCGACCACTATTCGCAAATCTCCAAAGTCGGACCGGAATCGCTACGCCATTTCAAGCGCACCTATAAAGAGGCCCTGAAGCGGCAGATCACGGCGGGCACGTACGATCCGTTGAATCCCTACATCGTCCCTATTCACGAAGACAAACGTTACCTCTCCTGGAAGACCAAGCAGCGTCCGGAGAGCAATGCGCTAATCCTATATATGATGGATGTGTCCGGTTCCATGGGCGATGAGCAAAAGGAGATCGTGCGAATCGAGTCCTTCTGGATCGACACGTGGATTCAGACGAACTACAACGGCGTGGTGACTCGATACATCATCCACGATGCGGTCGCGCAAGAAGTCGATCGCGACACTTTCTTCCATACGCGCGAGAGCGGAGGAACCGTCATTTCATCCGCCTACGATCTGTGCAACAAGATCATTGAAGACGAGTATCCGCAGGATCTTTGGAACATTTATGTTTTTCACTTTTCCGACGGCGACAACTGGTCCGGCGGAGATACGGATCGATGCATCAATCTCCTGAAATCGGATCTGCTCCCGAAGGTCAATCTGTTCGGCTACGGCCAGGTGGAGAGCACGTACGGAAGCGGGCAATTCATCCGCGAGCTCGAAAACAATATTTCCGAGATCGATAATCTCGTGCTTTCGCGAATCGAGAACAAGGAAGACATTTACCAGTCGATCAAGGATTTTCTGGGAAAGGGTAAGTGATGAGCGGAGCGGGCAAAGCGCAAGGCCGTAAGGCCGAAGCCATAAACAATGCAAGCGCGGTAGCGCGCAGCCATAAATAACATGTCGATAACGGTTCAAAGCCGCAGACAAACGCTGACGCCCGAATTGGCGCGGCTCAACCGCGAGATCGAGCAGTACGCGCGCGGCTACGGACTGGATTTCTACGAAACCATGTTCGAGGTTCTCGACTTCGAAGAAATGAACATGGTTGCCGCCTACGGTGGGTTCCCGAACCGGTATCCCCACTGGAAGTTCGGCATGGAGTACGAGCGCCTCAACAAAAGCTACGCCTATGGCCTGCACAAGATTTACGAGATGGTCATCAATAATGACCCGTGCTACGCGTATTTGTTGGAGTGCAATCACGTTGTCGATCAGAAGCTCGTCATGGCGCATGTCTACGGCCACTGCGATTTCTTCAAGAACAATATCTGGTTCTCGAAGACCAACCGCAAAATGATGGACAGCATGGCGAATCATGCCACGAAGATCCGGAAGTACATCGACCGGTATGGGCTCGAAAAGGTCGAAACTTTTATTGATATTTGCTTGTGCCTGGACGACTTGATCGACTATCACTCTGTGTTCATCGAACGAAGACCCAAACATAAGCAGCAGGCCGAAGAAGAACCCGCCATCGTGAAGAAAATCGCAGCCAGCGAGTACATGGACGAATTCATCAATCCGAAGGAGTTCATCGATCAGCAGAAGCAAAGACTCGAAGACGAACGGCAGAAGCGTCGCCGTTTCCCTGAAGAACCGCAGAAAGACGTGCTTCTGTTTCTCCTCGAAAATGGGCCGCTCGAAAATTGGCAGCGCGATGTTCTATGGATCATCCGCGAAGAAGCATATTATTTCGCGCCTCAGGCCCAAACGAAGATCATGAACGAAGGCTGGGCCACCTATTGGCACGCGAAAATCATGACCGAGCGCGCGCTGAATGACGCGGAAGTGATCGACTTTGCCGATCATCACTCCGGGACCGTTGCCGCGCACCCGGGACAAATCAACCCTTACCGGTTGGGATTTGAGCTTTGGAAGGACATCGAAGATCGTTGGAACAAAGGCAAATTTGGAAAGGATTACGACGAGTGCGACGATTACGGCTCGAAACGCGAGTGGGATCTCGGCCTCGGCCTCGGCCGCGAAAAGATTTTCGAAACCCGCAGGGTGCATAACGACATCACTTTCATCGATGCTTTCTTCACCGAAGAGTTCTGCCACGAGCGCCGGTTCTTCACCTATCAATTCAACCCGGAGCGCGGCGTCTACGAGATCGCGGACCGGAACTGGAAAAGCATCAAGCAAAAGCTGCTGTTTTCATTGACCAACTTCGGACAGCCGTTGATCTACGTCATCGACGGGAATTTCGAAAACCGCGGAGAGCTACTGTTGGATCATCGCCACGAAGGGATCGATCTGCGCATCGATTACGCGAAAGATACGTTGAAGAGCCTATATACGCTCTGGAGTCGCCCGGTGCATCTGAGGACGATTGTCGAAGGCAAAGGAAAGTTGTTAACGTACGACGGTGAAAAACATCTGGAAAGGAAAACCGATGGATGAGCTAAAGATCACGACGGATATTGAAGCCACCGACCAGCTAGGTTTGCTTGTTCGGCGGATACAAGTCGAGGCTCCGGTCAAAGGTGACCTTCGCAAGCAGGCGGCGGCCATCGTCGAGAAGGTCACGTATCTCGGTTCAGAACTGAAAGTGATCGAAGTCGATGGCGTGTCCGACGCCGTCCAGATCCGCAGCAAAAAACCCGCGGAAGACGGCTTTGTTGAGGTCTTCCTTCGTCGCGGGAATTACCTGTCGCTGGAGCGCAAAGGCACACCGCTACATATCTCGAAGGGGGACTTCGAGAGACTGATGCGCGACCTGAAAGAGATTTTTTAGGGAAATTCGGGGTCAGACGGGTGAATTCCCTATTTTTGCAGTTCAAAAAATAGGGAATTCACCCGTCTGACCCCGAATTTCCCTCCTGCAATCGAGGGCAATATCGAGATCGTATCCCCATTCTTCAGTTCCGTGTCGAGTTCCTTCTTGTCCCGGATATTGTCCTCATTCACGAACACGTTGATGAATCGCTTGACGGTTTCACCGTCATCGAGGACCCGATCGCCAAAACCCTTGAATTGCGAATCCATTTTCTGAAGGACTTCTCTCACTGTGGCGCCCTCGATCTTCACCTCGGACTGGCCGGCCGTCAACGGTCTCAGCGGTGTTGGAATTTTCACGGTGACGCTGCTCATTTCGATTCTCCTTCTTCGGGTACGCTCACGAGGGGCTCCTCGTAGAACTTTCTCTCGCTTTCATTGAGCACCCAGCTTTGGGCGCCGGCAACAGTTCCATTCTGGACCGAGACAATGACGTACGACCAAGCCGTTGCCATAATCTCCATGGCGCGATCCGTATCGGTTTGCGACGCCCGTGAGGGGTGATCCGGATGCGAATGATAAACGCCTATGATATCCCACGGCCCGTTCTCAAATTCCCGTGTGGCGCGTAAATAGTCGACTGGGTCCATCAGGTAGCGGTCGCGTGCCCTTTCCGTGTTCAGATTCTTGCATTGCCGGAATGCGTGCACCGAGTGGTTTTTGTCCTCGTCGGAGGTGCCGATCAGCAAACCACAGCATTCGTATGGGTAGGATTGCTCGGTATGATCGTAGATTTGCCGTAGCAATGACGCTGGTATTTTGATCATAACTCGATCGAAGATTTCATGACCCCGGCGTTAAAGCGCATCATTGTCTCCGCAAACTCCGGCAGAGGAATTGTGGTGCGCGGCGGGGCGAACGTGATCCACAAAATGCGCGTGGACTCGTTTGTCACGCGGGTGCGCATCGAATCCGAAATCGGGCTGCCGAACGGCCCTTCCTGATCCACAAGCAGCGGGAAATGAGCCAGATTCAATTGATCGCGCCCGATGCCGGTATACGTCTCGCCTTCCCGGCCGACACGCCACGTGATGGGTGGCTTCAACCTGTCGGCATCGTATAAGCCCATCGGCCAGAGCGTCTTCAAAGAGAAGTAATTTACCAGATCTACGACCGAATTGATGAAATACAGCCCCTTTCCTTTGACCGCCCGCCGCAAGAGCGACTCCGAAGAAGGCCTGTAGCGCGTGGGATCCAAACCGGCCCGATGAAAAATCGCGCGGATCTGTTTCACCATCGGGATTTCTCCGGGCTGCTGAGCTTTGTACTTGCGCGCGAATTCGTCGGCAAGATCGTTCAACATCGTCTTCAATTCTTCTGATGATTCCTGAACTCGCACTCCATCGATCTGCAAAAGGCCGACGCGCGCTGCGCCTTCAAACTCGCTGGCGATGTGAATCATAAGTCGCTCATTATAGAACTCCCCTCCTAAGTTAGGAGGGGAGGCTGCGAGGACGAAGTCCGAGCAGACGGGGTGGTTCCCATAGGAACCACCCCGCCTCGCTTCGCTCGGCTCCCCTCCTAACTTAGGAGGGGAGTTTATAATCCGGTATGCGGGATTTCTTCGGGCCCGGTGGAGTTCTCGAGCAACGATTGGAAGATTACGAGTACCGGCCCTCCCAGGTGCGGATGGCGGAAGCCGTTCATCGAGCGCTTGAAGAACAGAGCCACGTCATCATCGAAGCTGGGACTGGAACGGGAAAGACGCTGGCCTATCTGTTGCCTGCATTGCTACACGGCCGGAGAATTCTGGTATCGACGGGCACCAAGACACTCCAGGATCAAATTTTCTATAAGGACATTCCCCTGCTGGAAAGTGTTATCGGGCGCCCGATTCGAGCGGCATACCTCAAAGGACGAAATAATTATCTCTGCCGGCTGAAGCTTGAAACGCTGCATGCGGAAGGCTTGTTCAGCTCGCGAGAGCTGCGAAGATTCCAATCCATCCTCGATTGGGCACAAGAGACCGAAACCGGCGACCGGGCGGAATTGGGATCGGTTGGCGAGGATTCCGACCTGTGGGCGCGCATGGATGCGCGCCGCGACCGATGTTTGGGCACGAAATGCAAAGACTATGATCGATGCTTTCTCACGCTCATGCGGCAGAAGGCGATGGAAGCCGACATTGTTGTGGTGAATCACCATCTGTTTTTTGCCGATTTGGCGATTCGCAAGTCCGATGTTGCGGCGATCCTTCCGGACTACAGTGCTGTGATTTTCGATGAAGCCCACGACCTTGAAGACGTCGCGACCGAGTATTTCGGATTTCATATCAGTAATTACCGCCTCGCCGAGTTCATCCACGATGCGCGAAAGCTCGAAGCCGACGTCGAGGTTGTATCGCAGGCTTCCGAGAAATTCTTCAACGGCTTTGCCCTGCTTCGCGAGGGCCGGCATCCTGTTGGCAGGCTCGATGGAATCGACTCGCTCATCGGAGCTCTTCAGGAAGCCCGCCATTCCATCAAACAGAAGAAAGATTTCTCGGGCGAATACGAAACTCTTGCTCGGCGTGCCGGCGAGCTGGAAAGCGAGCTCGAGGTTTTTCGCAGCGGTGATCTCGAAAACTATGTCTCATGGATCGAGCGGCGCGACCGTGGAGTTTTTCTCGAAGCGTGTCCGATCGATGTCTCGGGAATGCTTGCCGAACGGCTCTTCACGCGGGTGCCGACATGCGTGCTGACATCGGCCACGCTGACGGTGGGCGATTCCTTTGACTATGTTCGAGCCCGGGTCGGGTTCAACGAAGGCCGGGAATTGTCACTCGCAACGGAGTTCGACGTCCGCAAGCAGGCACTCCTTTACATTCCGCCAGGGATGCCCGATTACCGGCATCCCTGCTACCTCGATCGCGCGGCGGAGGAGATTCGCGCGATCCTGCGCGCCTCTCATGGCCGTGCCTTCGTCCTATTCACGAGTTACCGTCAGATGGAAACGATGTTTCAAACGCTGTCCGGAGATCTCCCCTACCCGTGTATGGTTCAGGGCAAAGCGGGCGGCAAGAGCCGCCTGCTGGAAGAATTCAAGATGACGCCGAATGCGGTCCTGTTTGCCACAGCGAGCTTTTGGCAGGGAGTGGATGTCAAAGGTGAGGCGCTCAGCGCCGTGATCATTGACAAATTGCCGTTTCAGGTGCCTACCGATCCACTCGTCGCGGCGCGCAGCGCGCGTATCCAGCGCGAGGGTGGAAATCCGTTCGCCCAATACCATGTCCCAAATGCGATCTTGCGATTGAAGCAAGGTTTGGGCCGGCTGCTGCGTTCAACAACGGATCGCGGAATTCTGGCCGTGCTCGACAACCGGATCAGCACGAAGCCGTATGGGAGGCTGTTCATGGAAAGCCTGCCGGATTATGAAGTGACCGACAGTGTCGAGAAGCTGGTGGAATTCATGGATAACAAACTCCCCTCCTAAGTTAGGAGGGGAGGCTTCGCGAACCGCGAAGCGCGAGCCCGATAGGGCGAAGCCTCAAAGGAAATGAGCGAAGACGGGGTGGTTCCCAATGAGAACCACCCCGCCTCGCTTCGCTCGGCACCCCTCCTAACTTAGGAGGGGACTCGCGATATACCATTGGTTCCCCCAGGCATCCTCAACGCCTCCATGCCGATCCCCGTAGGACTGGTCGCCTAGGGGTGAGATCGATTTTGCTCCACTGCGCAAGGCCTGCTCATAGAGCGCATCGCAATCCGGAACATACATGTAGATCATGCTTGGCATCGGCCGCATCCAATTGTGGTTTGTCGACTCGCTCACTCCCACCACCGAGTTCCCCATCTTCATCGACGCGTACAACCCCTGAGGCCATTCGTAACGCTCGATTTCCTCGGCGTTGAACGCTCGTTTCAGGAACTCGATAAGACGGGTTGCTCCTGCCGCGACCAAATCCACCGTTACGGAATTACGGCCTGCTCGAATGTAACTGCCGCCGAGGTGTGTTGTGATGACCCATTGATTTCCCGCCGGGTCCTGCACACAACCGAACCGGTCACCGTAATCATCTCGGATGGGCTCCAGTTCAACGCCGCCCGCGCTGAGAGCGCGCTTGCGGATGTCGTCCACGTTAGGCACGTAGATCAACAAGCACACCGGCATCTTCAGGCCCGAACCTCCGCCGATCATCAGCATGGAATCGCCGATCCGAACCTCCGCATGGAATCGGCCAGGAGCGATTTCAGCTCGCTCCGTCTCTTCGGCATCGAACGCACGCTTCAAGAAATCGACCAACTCCGGTCCCGGAGGCAGCAGGTACGGAGTGATCGTTCGGAATCCGGGACGCAAGATACGCGTTTTTGTCGTCATAGTTGCCTTTTTTTAGCACACAACTGTAGCGGCGGTCTATGACCGCGGACAGTCCAGCAATTTAGAAATTGTCGGCGCTCAATAGACCGCCGCTACAGTTGAAAGGTAGAATCCAACATGCTCCCAAGACCCTGGGTTTGGATCGTCTTCCTTCTACTCTCCGCCGGCGCGGCGATTTTTACATTCCGCAATTTCTCTACAGCCTTCCCTCTGGTCTCAATAGAGCTGAAGATGGATCGCGCCGCTGCGATTCATTCAGGGCGCACGCTCGCGGATAAATTTGCATGGCCGCCGGCTGGATCCGATCAGGCGGCCGAATTCGGCGGCGATCAAGAAGTACAAAACTTTATCGAGCTCGAGGGTGGAGGTAAACAAGAGCTTGGCCGAATCTTAAAGGAAAAAACCTTCGCGCTGTATACATGGCGCGTGCGGCATTTCAAACAGGGTGACGCTCACGAGACTTTGATTCGATTCACACCGGACGGAGTGCCATACGGATTTTACGTGAAGCTTCCGGACCAGGAGCCGGGCGACACCAAGGCGGTGAGCGAAGCGCAGCAGATCGCGGAAAGCGCCGCACAGCGCGATTGGAATATCGATTTCGGCAGATATCGCGTCGTGGAATCCTCCAAAGATGTGAAGCCTGGCGGGCGCACGGACCACGCGTTTGTCTATGAGCGGCAGGATCAACGGCTCGGCGAAGGCCGGTATCGGCTGCGGCTGATGGTCGGCGGCGACAAGCTGACCGAGCTTACGCATTTCGTCCAAATTCCCGAGGCATTCACGCGGCGCTACGAACAGATGCGTTCGGCCAATGACGCGATCGGCGCCTTTTCTCAAATCGTCACCTTCGGTTTATACATTCTTGGCTTCTGCGGCGTCGGTCTGTTTTTCATGATTCGCTACCGTTGGGTTCTCTGGCGGCAGCCTCTGGCTTGGGCTCTGCTTATTGCGCTCTTGATGGCGCTTCAACAACTCAACTCCTGGCCGCTCGTCTGGATGAGATATGACACGGCTCTGCCCGCAAGCGGATTTGCCATTCGGCAGTTCCTTCGGGCCGCCTCCATTTTCGGCGTATTCTCGATATTGCTGACGGTCTCTTTCATGGCCGCCGAAACGCTGTCACGGCGGGCCTTTCCTCATCATGTCCAGTTTTGGAAGGTATGGTCGCGTCCCGTTTCTGCTTCGAAACTTATTTTTGGGGAAACGCTCGCCGGCTACCTTCTTGTTGCGCCCTTTTTCGTTTACGAGATCGCTCTCTATTTTTTCGCTCAGGAAAGACTTGGTTGGTGGACCCCGTCGGACACGCTTTTGAATCCGGATATGTTCGCCACGTATGTCCCGTCGCTTGCTGCGATTGTGCAGGCCGCGCAAGCGGGCTTTTGGGAAGAATGTTTATTTCGCGCGGCGCCTCTAGCATCGGCGGCGCTTATCGGCGACAAATTCGGAAAACGGCGCGCGTTCATTGGAGCGGGGATGATCTTGCAGGCGGTTGTCTTCGCATCGGGACACGCCGGCTATGCGAACCAGCCGGCTTATGCGCGCGTGGTTGAGCTGATCATTCCATCGTTTGTGTTTGGCGGTGTGTATCTGGCGTTTGGGCTTCTGCCCGGCATCGTGCTCCATTTCACGTACGACACGGTTTGGATGTCACTGCCGCTCTTCGTCTCTTCTACAGGACGCGCTCACCTCGAACAGGCCATCGTTGCAGTTGTTGTTCTGGTCCCGCTCTGGGTCATTCTGGCGAATCGCATTCGAGCAGGATCATGGACGGAAGTGTCGGGCGCAGTCCTGAATGGCGCGTGGAACCCTGGCGAGATTCCGGAAGCATCGCCCAAAATCGCAACCGCCCAGGTGCAGACATTCGTATCGCCCGTGATTTTGCGCGCCTTGCCGATCATAGGTGTCATAGGGCTGGTCTTGTGGATTGCGGCCTCACCCTTTCGTCTGGATGTTCCTCCGATTCAAATAACTCGTAGTGAGGCCGAGCGACAAGCGCGGCAGGCTCTCAATGATCGCGGAGTCCAATTGGACCAATCCTGGAGAGTGCTCAGCCGGATTGAAGGACAGCCGGGTGAGCAGAACCGATTTGTCAGGCAAAAGGCGGGCCGCAGCGTATACGAAAGACTTCTTGGAACGTACCTCACCCCGCCGCACTGGTTCGTGCGATTTGCCCGTTTCCAGGGCGACGTTGCCGAACGTGCCGAAGAATTTCACGCGTTCATCGACGGCAATGGCCGCGCGTTTCGCCTCACTCATGATTTGCCCGAAGCGCGGCCGGGAAAAGGCTTGACAGAAGAAGAAGCGCGGAAGGTTGCTACAGATGTGGTTCACGAGCGCCTCGGGTCACACGCAGCGTCGCTGAAAGAAATCTCAGCGGAAGCCAGCAAGAAGCCGGCGCGGACCGATTGGACTTTTGTATTCAAAGACACCGAGGATTACGGCCTGCCCGAAGGCGAACCGAGAATCTCGATAGAAATTGCGGGAGACGAAGTTGTCGACACGGGCCGTTATGTCTACGTTCCGGAAGAGTGGTCGCGAAACGAGCGAAGGCAGCAAAATCTTCCTGAAATTTTCCGCGCGGTTTGTGCTGTCCTGCTGATCGGCATTGTTGTTTCCGCGTCCATTATCGGTATTGTCCGATGGAGTCGCCGTCGAAACTTCTCAGCCGGAACGTTCTACAGGTTGTATGGATTACTGTTTCTCATCAGTGTAGTCAATGTCCTGAACAACTGGCCCGTTCAGGCCTCGCAAGCTTCAACTGCTCAGCCGCTCGCACTGCAAACGGGAATCGTCATAGCCGTTTCGCTGGTATTCGGAATTTTCAGTGCAGCCGCCCTGGCATTAGCGGGCGGTGTTATTGCGGCCAATCCGGCGGTCTCGACGTCGTCGCGGGCTGACATTACAGCAGGTGTGTCGCTGGGGCTCGCGCTGGCCGGAATTGGCGCCGTGGCGAGGTACGCGGTTCCGTCGATGAGTCCGCTCTGGGGCAATCTCGGTCCCGCTTCAACGTTCCTTCCGATACTGACAGCGGCGCTTTCTCCGTTGACCACCTTCGCTATCCAATCGATTATTCTGCTCATCGTTTTCCTTGCTCTCGTGCCAAGAACTCGCGCTGTCATGTTGTTAGTTTTAGTGGGGCTTGTCATGACGGGTTCGACAACCATTGAGACAATCCCGTCGTGGTTGATCCTCGGTGCCACAACCGGAATTGTTCTGTTGCTGGCGTATCTCGCCGTCTTCCGGCATCAGCCGATTGTCGCGATCGTCACCGCAGCCACTCTCGTTATTCTTTCGACGTTGAGAGACGGTATCCAGCATCCGTATTCTTCGGCACTCATCGGTTCTGTGGTGGCTTCCGTCCTTGTCGCGGTTGCGGCCTGGGTCTGGTTCCGCGGATCTGTTAGAGTGATGGAATAGCTCCCCTCTCAAGTTAGGAGGGGAGGCTTCGCGAACCGCGAAGCGCGAGCCCGCGCGAAGCGCAAGCGCGATAGCGCGCAGCCTCAAGAAATAGGGCGAAGCCTTAAAAGAAGTGAGCGAAGACGGGTGGTTCCCAGAGGAACCACCCGTTCGCTCGGCACCCCTCCTAACTTAGGAGGGGACGACATGCGCATCACGGAGATCTTTTTCTCAATTCAAGGCGAATCCACACACGCGGGCGAGCCATGTGTATTTGTGCGCCTGACGGGCTGCTCGCTCCGCTGTGTCTATTGCGATACGAAGTATTCCTATGCCGGCGGCCGGGAAATGTCCCTAGAGGAAGTGCTGGGTATCGTCGCCGATTATCCGGCGACCCTGGTTGAAGTCACTGGCGGCGAACCATTGGAGCAAGAAGAAGTCTATCCGCTGATGGCATCGCTTCTCGGTCGCGGCTACACCGTCATGCTCGAGACGGGAGGACACCACAGCGTGACACGGGTGCCGAAGCCGGTAATCAAGATCATCGATATCAAATGCCCGGACAGTCATGAAGGCCACACCGTCTGCTGGGAGAATCTTGACCTGGCCGAGCCACACGATGAATTCAAATTTGTGATCTCGTCGCGAGCCGATTACGAGTGGTCGAAAACGATCTATCTCGAAAAGCTCCGTGGGAAGCCCCATCCCGTTCTCTTTTCGCCGGCTCATCATGACCTGCCCGCCGCAAACTTGGCCCGCTGGATTCTCGACGACGGCTTGCCGGTTCGCCTTCAACTGCAGATCCACAAATACATATGGGGCGCGGATATCCGCGGAGTCTGACCCTTTGACTTTTCAGCGCTAACCCTATTAAACTTCAAGCTCTTGGCTGGCCTCATGGATCAGAATTCCAACAAAATGAAAGCCGTGGTTTTAATCAGTGGTGGAATGGATAGCTGTGTCACCGCGGCCATCGCAAGCCGGAACTACCAAATTGCGGCTCTTCATGCCAGCTACGGCCAGCCTACGGAACGCCGGGAGCTTCAGTCGTTTCACTCGCTTGCGGATTATTTTGGCGCCGTCGAGCGGATGGCGGTGAAGCTCGATCATTTCCGCTCCATCGGCGGATCGAGCTTGACGGATTCCCGCATGCCGATCCACGATTCGAACCTGACAAGCCGCGAGATTCCGAATACTTATGTCCCTTTCCGCAATGCGCACTTTTTATCTATAGCGACATCATGGGCTGAAGTCCTCGGTGCCACGAAAATCTTCATAGGCGCGGTTTGGGAAGACAGTTCCGGTTATCCGGATTGCCGGCCGGAATATTACGAAGCGTTCAACAAAGTGATTCGCGCCGGCACGCGGCCGACAACCGACGTCGTTATCGAGACACCGCTCATTTACTTGTCCAAGAGCGATATCGTCCAAAGAGGCGCAGCATTGGATGCTCCGTTTCATTTGACGTGGTCGTGTTATCGAAATTCGGATATAGCATGTGGAGCCTGCGACAGTTGCGCTCTGCGACTCAGAGCGTTTCGCCGAGCAGGCATAGAGGATCCCCTCGCATATTCCGCGAAACCGGATTATGCAGCTTGAGTTTTATTTTAGGGCGTGGGGAACCGGCCAAAGCCATTCAAGGAGGCCGCGAAGCGGTGTAACCAGATACGGCCGGCCGGTGGCCCAGCGCTTAAAATTTCTAATCGGAGGGTTCAATGAAGTTCATGAACAAAATCCTGCTTTTCCTCGTGATCGCGATTTTCGTGGCCATTCCGGCCTTTGCACAGACCGGGAATATTCATGGGAAAGTGACCGACACGGATGGGAAGCCGATGACCGGCGTCACCATTTCGATCGATCGACAGGGTATCACTCAACATTTTGAAGTTAAGACCGACAACCGAGGTCAATACCTGCATGCGGGTTTGCCTACGGGTCAGTATCAGATCAGCATCATGAGAGATGGCAAAAAGCTCATGACCATGCCGGGGACAGTCCGGTTCGGCGGCGATAGTGCCGTGGATTTCGATTTGAAGCAAGCCGCTGCACAGGGCGTGACTGACGAACAGAGGCAGAAGGCGGCCGAAGAAAAGGCAAAAGCAGAGGCCACCAAGGCTTCATTCGAGCAAGCTCGAACCGCGATGATCAGCAAGAATTATGATGAAGCCATCCGGCTCTTCAAAGAGGCAGCCGACAAGGACCCAACGCAGCATGTGATCTTCGCGAACCTCGCCGATGCGTACTCGCAAGCCAAGAAGTACGACGATGCCGCTGCCGCTTATAACAAAGCCATCGAGTTGAAACCCGACGAGGCGGCTTATTACAACAATCTCGGAATCGTGCAGGGCAGTGCCGGAAAGATCGACGACGCCACAAAGGCGTTACAAAAAGCGGCAGAACTGAATCCGCCCGGTGCCGGTCAGAGCTATTACAATTTGGGCGCAGTGCTGACAAATCGCGGCCGGACGAAGGAAGCCGCCGACGCCTTCAAGAAGGCGATCGAATATAACCCCCAAATGGCTCAGGCTTATTATCAGCTCGGTATTTCCTACTTCGGGGCGCCAGATACAATTCCGCAAGCGATCCCCACTCTTCAAAAGTTTCAGGAGATTGTGGCCGCGATGCCCAAAGAGCAGCAAGGTCCTTTTACCAACGACCTTGAAGCAGCCAAGCAGTTGATCGAGGCGGCCAAGGCTGCTGCTCCGACCGGATACAAGAGCGAGAAAGCAATCGCCGAGGAAAAAGCGGCTCAAGAAAAAGCTGAAAAGCAAAAGGCCGCTGCTGAGAAAGCAAAAAGAAAGTGATTTCGTAACACACTGTAGCGGCGGTCTACGACTGCCGAGAGACCGGCGCTCATAGAGCGCCGCTACAGTTTTGAATTTCGAAATCCACAAAATGTTTTCATCCCGCAATATTCACTTCGCCATCCTGGGAATCATTCTCGGGGCAACTTCCGGATACATTCTCGCTTTCTACCAGGTCCAGGCCTCGATGGCGCCTGCGGTCTCCCGGTCGCAGGGTTCGAATCTACCCAGCGGTCATCCTAACGTCAGCAACGAGCAAGTGCTCGCGATGTTCAAAGCGGCCCTCGAGAAGAATCCGAACGACACGACGCTCATGACCAAATACGCGAATTTCCTTTTCGATCTGGGAAGGGCGCCGGAAGCTGTCGAATGGTTTCAAAAAGTCGTCGCCTTACAGCCTCAGAATGCCGATGCGAGAACGGATCTCGCTACGGCGCTATGGAATGCCGGCCAGAAGGACAAAGCCATGACGGAGTATCAGACGGCCTTGAGCATCGATCCGAAGCATATGGCCACACTTCACAATCTTGTGATTGTGTATACCGAGGACCGCAACTTCCCCGCCGCTGAGAAAACGCTCAAACAAATGGAAGGGCTGGACCCGAAATATCAAGGTCTGGAAACGCTGAAGGCGCGGCTCAAAGAGCTCGAGGGGGCGAAGTAAATGCGCTTCCTGATTCGAGTCGTTGGAGTATTGATCGCGATATACGCGGCGCTATCGACGGTACGCCGGCTGTTGAATGTATTCACTCCTGCGGGCCACGTCCCGACTCCCACAACGGATGCGGGGCATCTCGTGAAGGATCCCGTCTGCGGAACGTATGTGCCGGAGGGAAGGGCGATCCAGGCCGGCGGGCAGTTCTTTTGTTCAGAGGAATGTCGCGGGAAGTGGGGCGCAGTCCCCTCCTAAGCGGGTAGCCGGGGCACGGCCAGTTTCAGGAGAGGAACGAGATTTAAACGAGCAACATTCCCCTCCTTGGTAAAGGAGGGGTGGCCGAGCCTTCAAGAAAATGGTCCCATTCCTTTGATGGGCGCGGACGGGGTGGTTGGTTCAACATCGAATTATCGGTGGGTTGACCAACACCACCCCGTCTGCGCGGGCTAAGGTGGCTTCGCGGCTTTTTTGACCGCGCAGCCACCCCTCCTCAGCTGTCCTCAGCTGAGGAGGGGAATAGCCTCCCCAAACGTAGTTCCTCAGGAGTTAGGAGGGGAGGCTTCGCGAACCGCGAAGCGCGAGCCCGCGCGAAGCGCAAGCGCGATAGCGCGCAGCCTCAAGAAATAGGGCGAAGCCTCACGCGAAGCGCGAGCCCGATAGGGCGAAGCCTCAAAGGAAGTGAGCGAAGACGGGGTGGTTACGAATGGGAACCACCCCGCCTCGCTTCGCTCGGCACCCCTCCTAACTTAGGAGGGGAGTCTCATTGGATCCGCATTTTGTAGAACGAGCGATAAACAAATACCATGGATATCATCAGAAACACCGCGGAAATGACCGTCGTGAGCGCTGTTCCCTGGTTGTTCGCCACCGACACCGCTAAATCCACCGCAAGCAAACCGAACAAGGTCGTAAATTTGATGATGGGATTCAAGGCGACCGAACTCGTGTCCTTGAAAGGATCCCCAACCGTATCGCCCACCACCGTTGCCGCGTGTAGTTCAGTTCCCTTCGACTTCAATTCTGTCTCGACGATTTTCTTCGCGTTGTCCCAGGCGCCTCCTGCATTGGCCATGAAGATCGCCTGATACAGTCCGAACAACGCGATCGAAATCAGATACCCGATGAAAAAATAGGGTTCCAGGAATGCAAAGCCCAACGTCGCGAAGAACACCGTCAGGAAAATATTGAACATTCCCTTCTGCGCGTATTGCGTGCAGATTTCGACGACTCGCTTGGAATCGCTCACCGATGCCTTCGTCGTGCCCTCCAGTTTGATATTCGCCTTGATGAATTCCACCGCACGATACGCGCCCGTGCTAACAGCCTGGGTCGCTGCGCCGGTAAACCAGTAGATCATCGCGCCGCCTGCGATCAGCCCCAGCAGAAACGGCGGGTGCAGAATGGAGATATTCGTCATCAGGTTCGGGTTCAACCCGTCCGTCAGCGCGAGAATGATCGAGAAGATCATCGTGGTTGCGCCCACGACCGCGGTCCCGATGAGCACAGGTTTGGCCGTCGCTTTGAAGGTGTTGCCAGCGCCGTCGTTTTCTTCGAGGAATTCCTTGGCCTGTTCGAACTGTGGCGCGAATCCGAAATTGCGTTTGATGTCTTCGTCGATCCCACTGATCTGTTCGATCGTCGACAGTTCAAATACTGATTGCGCGTTATCGGTCACCGGACCATACGAATCGACCGCGATTGTTACCGGCCCCATGCCCAAAAAACCAAACGCTACGAGTCCAAACGCAAACACCGCAGGAGCGAGCATCATTCCCGAGGGAAACGAGTTGCCGACGGTATAGCCGATACCCATGAGCACCAGGATGGATAGCCCTAACCAGTAGGCACTGAAATTGCCAGCAACAAAACCCGATAAGATGTTCAGCGAAGCGCCACCTTCTCGTGAAGAAATGACGACTTCGCGAACGTGCCGGGATTCGGTGGATGTGAACACCTTGACGAATTCCGGAATGATGGCGCCCGCCAGTGTTCCACAGGTGATAACCGCCGACAGCTTCCACCACAATGTCGTATCGCCGGCGACGTCGGGGATGAGGATCTTGGAAAGAATAAAAGTCAGCGCAACCGACACAATCGACGTCAGCCAGACCAGCGACGTCAGTGGCGCTTCAAAATTCATTTTGGCGGCATGCTCATATTTCGTCTTCGCGACAGCGCTGTTGACGAAATAACTGAGCGCGGATGCGATGATCATGAGCACGCGCATGCTGAAGATCCACACCAGTAACTGGACCTGCACAACGGGATCGCGGACCGCGCCGAGAATGAAGGAAATCAATGCGACGCCCGTCACGCCGTAGGTCTCGAATCCATCAGCCGACGGCCCGACCGAATCGCCGGCGTTATCACCGGTACAATCGGCGATCACACCCGGGTTGCGAGCATCGTCTTCCTTGATTTTGAAGGCGATCTTCATCAAGTCCGAACCGATATCGGCGATCTTCGTAAAGATGCCGCCCGCCACGCGCAGCGCAGCAGCTCCGAGCGATTCGCCGATGGCGAATCCGATAAAACACGGACCGGCTAGATTTCCCGGAATGAACAACAAAATGCAGAGCATCAAGAATAGCTCGACGCTGATCAACAGCATTCCGATGCTCATGCCCGCTTCCATCGGAATGTAGTAGCAGGGATACGGTTTGCCGCGAAGGCTTGCAAAGGCGGTGCGTGAATTGGCAAACGTATTGACGCGGATGCCGAACCATGCGACCGAATAGCTGCCTAAAATTCCAATAACGCTGAAAATCAGAATGACAATGACGCGGTAGACCTCGAGGTGCTGCAGGAAACCAAAATAAAAGATGATTGCTGCGCCGATGAAAACCTCGAGAAACATCAAGAATTTTCCTTGCGTCTGCAAGTACGTCTTGCAGGTTTCGTAAATGAGCTCGGAGATTTCCCGCATCGAGCTATGGACCGGCAGGTTGCGCAGCCTCTTGTAAATGACCAGGCCGAAAAGCATTCCCAGAAGCGCTATGAGCAGGCCACTCATCAGCAAGCTGGGACCGCTAATTCCGCTGAGAAAAGTGACCCGGCTCAGATCGGGAACAACGAGATTGACCTCGCCTCCGCGATGCTCCGGCTGCGCGGTTTGCGCAAGAAGTAACAGCATGATCGTGAGATCCTCCCGGCGTAATTCGGGGTCAGACGGGTGAATTCCCTATTTTCCTTCATCGAATTCTTGATCGGAAAATAGGGAATTCACCCGTCTGACCCCGAATTACCCCAAACTCCGAAAGATAAAACCGCCAGCACCAGTGCAATCGACGGAAACACTACCATGTGCGGCGCGTCGAACAAATGATTGCGGGCGTCGTTCAACATGGCTCCCCAACTCGGTGTCGGCCGCGCTATGCCGTACCCCAAAGGATGGGTGAGAGGATATCACGTCCCAACTCGTCGTTTCCAAAAGGGATGCTGCCATGACGGTCCTTCAAGCCGATCCATCAATTGACAATCGACAATTGAACAATGAACAAATTCGGCGAAAAATTGTCATTGTTCAATGTTCAATTGTCATTTGTCATTTTGGGGGAGGAGGAAAGGAGCCCCTTCCGGGGCTCCTGCGGGGTTCTGAAAGGGAAAATCGAGCTAAACGATTGCTCTAAATAGAGCAACAGTCGTGCCAAACCCGTGTCTCCAAGCAATTCAACGAGTTAGGATCGAACCTTGCAGCCATTGTCCACAAAGATGACAACGTGCGGTCAACTTCGTAACAATTTCTGACATTAAGCCTCTTCCCTGGGAGAGGGTGAATCCAACCGCCTCACCCCCTGCTCCAGATCGAGCAAAAACTGCTTTCTCCATAGCCCGCCGCCGTAGCCTCCGAGCTTGCCATCCTTATTAACTACCCGGTGACATGGGATGACAATGGCTACGCGATTCAGGCCGTTCGCATGGCCTACCGCCCGTTGTGAGCCGGCCGCATCAATTTGCCGCGCCAGATCTTCGTAAGAACGAGTCTGGCCGTAAGGTATTCCCAACAACTCATTCCAGACGCGCTCCTGAAACGGCGTGCCCGGATAAACCAAAGGGACCGAAAACTCTCTCAAATGACCCGCGAAGTACTGCTCTAGCTCCTTCTCGAGAAGATTCAAATGCTCGTTGCGCCCAGGGACGATCGCGCATGAGAACAGCTTCTTCAGCGTAAGGAACTGGTTTTCAAGCTTTCGCCGGTCTGTAAATTCCAAAAGACATACTCCCCGATTGTTTGCAGCAGCCACGAGCGGCCCAAGAGGACTCTCAAACCATGAGACAACGACACAATCCAGGTTTTCGCTGCGGCCCGGCGGTCTTCCAAACGTTCGGGTGAATGCGTCTCTGAATCCACTGTGAGATTCGAAGCCATTTCCAAGGGCAACGTCGTCCAAACCCGTCCCTCGCCGAAGCTGGTCCAGAGCGGTACCCATTCGCTGTGATCTGCAGTAGGCCTGGAACGTCATGCCGTAATGCTTCCGGAAATAACGCCGGATCCGAAACGGGTCGATACCGGACCGCCGCAGCTCTGAATCCTTGATCTTTTCTGAGGTGCTGCCAGCGAGCGCCAGAGCGGCACTCACCCATTTCGGCGGCTGACCGTTCGTATCGAGCGGGCGGCAGCGCTTGCAAGGACGGTATCCTGCGAAGAGTGCCTCGCGCACGTTCGAGAAGTAAGCCACATTTTTCGGCAGCGGCTTTCTGGCCGGGCACGACGGGCGGCAGAATATTCCTGTTGTGCGCACACCGAGAAAAAAGATGCCGTCATAGGACGCGTCCTTCCCAAGATATGCACGCTTCATTTCTCTGACTGATGGCGTAGTGTTCATGTCCGCCATTGTTTCTCGAACTCGAACAACGATTCCACCGATTTCTTGACAGTAATTTCCGCTAAAAATGGACCTTCATGGACGCGGAGAAGAACCGCGGATGGAAATATTCGCCTGGCGAAAAAACGCTCTCTTGTGAAACCTTGTAAACATTATTACTGAGATTTTCGATATTGAATTGAAGTCCGAGCCTCGGCCGGTCCGCATGGCGGAGGATATCCGCGCCAATGGTGACGTCCTCGGTGAAGTGTCCGGGAATCCGCGATCGTATAGGCAGGGGCAGAACGGCGACCTCTGCGTCTTCCGCTTCGATCGGAGTTCCACTTCCATATTCGAAGGCCATGCTCGCCCATAGACCGGTTCGAGGATGTCGATACACGAAGCCGGCATTGACCGTATGCGTCTGATCCATCGGCGCAAGGAACCGTCCGCTTTCTCCCAAGTGGTGCGTTTCATCGACGAAACCGGCCCGAACCGGATTCCAGAAATAGACGCGGCCCAATGCGTGATTGAAATAAGCCGACAAGGCGCGGCGGCCATCCAACGACACTTCAGCCTTGGTTTCCATTCCATACGCCTTCCCTTTGTCAAAGTTGGCATAGGCATAAATACGCGAATCCGGAAAAAGGATGGTGTGGACGGGATTCGTGCTGTCCCTGTAATAGCCCGTCACTGCAACACGAAGTCGATTTGGAAATTGTTGGCTCACGCCCAACTCGAATTGGTTCTCGCGAATCGGTTGGAGCGGCGGCAGCGGTACAGGAGAGTCTTGAAGAAATCGCGTCAAACCCGCGCTTGAAGTCAGAACGTTCTCGACGGCCGGCGGCACAAAAAAATGATCGTACGATGCATGGAGAACAGTGCGAGAACCTGCAAACCTATATGCGAAATTCACCCGCGGACTGAAGTGGGAATCGGACATGGCGAGACTGTACCGATCAAATCGTAAGCCGACGTTCGCCGTGAGCGCTCTCGTGAATTGGACCGTGTCTTGCACGTAGGCGCTCGCCTGACCTCCGGTTCGTTGCTCCGCAAATGTAATCGGTCCACGATTGGGTCCACGCAAATGAACGTGAGGCAACCCGAGAAGGTGCGACAAAGCAATGTATCCCTCTCCGTAAAAGAACAGGTTTTCGTTGGGACGTAACATCGTGAGATCCAATCCCGCTTTCAACGTGTGCGAGCCGATCAGGCGCGTGAGATCACTCTTCAGACCTACCGTCGAAAGCGACCGTTCGTTACTCGCAACTGAAGCCAATGGATCATTCGTTGGCAGCAACGCCATGCGCGACCACTTCTGATAAAAGGACGTTGTGAAAAACGTGCGGTCTGAGGCGGTATGGTTCCAGGTCAGCACAGCGCTTTGGGCGCGGGTGCGCTCGGATGCGTTCGCGTTGGGGCGGTATTGGTCATCGAGAGTTGTTTTTGGTATCTGAAAGTTCGTCCCGTCACCCATCAGCACGAGCTTGAGTGAGTTTTGTCGATCGGCATAGAAGTCGAACTGAAGGAAGTTGCGGTTGCCACGCCCGGTATCGTGAATCGAGCGCGGATCGTTTGGGCTGATAAATCGCGCGGATTCGAATCCCGAAGTAAAAACGAAGTAGCCGAATCGATTGGTATGTCCGCCGTATTCGATAGCAACGTTGTTCCGGAGAGCATTTCCGCTGCCCACCGTCAACGCGCCTTCATTGTTCATCGACAAACCCGATTTCGTGACGATATCGAGCACTCCGCCGAAACGGTTTCCATATTCCGCCGGAAAACTTCCCGTCATCACATTTACGGACTGAACAATGTCGGGACTTAGCCCGGAAGAAAGGACCGTGTGAGGATTTTCCCAGAACGAAACGCCATTGATGAAGGCATTCAATGCGACTTCATGACCGCGCACATGGACGAAATCATCATGGCTTCGAATCATCCCAGGCGCAGCACTGGCGATGATGTCGGGCAGGTTGTTTCTCTGGGCCAGCGGTCGTTCATCGAAGACCTGGCCGTCGAGCGTTGTTGAATTTGGAGAGTAGGTACTCGCAATCGATTCTGCAGAAGCCCTCACCTGCACGGATTCCGTGATCCCCCGTAAGGGCAGCTCGAAGGTAATATTCTGGATCTCGCGCGGCTTCAGTGTGAGCTGCAGGACCTGATCCTGGAAATTCTCATGAGAAACGGAAATCGTATATCGGCCGGGAATGAGTCCTGTGAAGCTGAATCTGCCGTTGGAGTCAGCCATTGCCGTAAAAACCGTCGATGTGGAACCGCTCTCAATCCGGATGTCTGCATTCGATAGAGCGGACCCATCCGCCTTCGCCGCGACACTGCCGTATATGGCCGCTTCGCTTTGTCCAAAAAGGCATACAGGTCCGTACCAACCGAGCCCAAAGCAAAAGATCGCAAACCTGACATAGCGCTTCATCGCTAAACCTCCGCAATGTTGTTGTGTCCTGTGGACGAATCGAGGAACTACGCTTTGCTCTCGATTTTGGGAGGCGGCGTTGGAGGTGTGTAGTCGAACGACAGTGGTTCGGGCTTGAAGAGTTCATCCAGAACCGTTACTTCAAACACTCTAGAAATAGAGGTCGCAGGCCCGACGATGGCGGGGGCGGACATGACAATCGTTACCAACTCGGGATCCCGCGATTGACACGTGCAATCACCGGTGTTGGAATCCGGTACTGGTGCGTGGTGGTGATGCGGACAAAAACCGTTGCGGCAACACTCGGGGAGCTCGGAGAGTTGGCTGCGGCATAGATCGAACAACCAAGGATTACCGGATAAGCATGTCAGGACAAGCAAACATCCGCCAATAATCGTTCGCATTGCCCACAGCATACCTTATTATTACCCTGCTGACTCAGCGCGAAATGCTATGGAAAACACTGCACGATGGCCGGCGTTGCCGCTCGATTCGTGGCGTGATACGTACGCGACACTGCATATGTGGACGCAGATCGTCGGTAAAATTACGCTGGCGTCAACTCCACGAATGAATCACTTCTGGAATATCGCATTGCAAATCACCTCACGCGGGCTCTCGACGCCAACGCTCACGTATGGCGATCTAGCGTTCACAATGGTTTTTGATTTCATCCGCCATCAATTGGTAATTGAATGCTCGAACGGTAAAACGGAAATGATTGGACTCGAACCGATGACGGTGGCGGAATTCTATCGAGTCGTTTTGGACAGGCTCGATCGGATGGGCATCAATGTAAGGATCTGGCCGATGCCGGTAGAAATACCGGACCCCATTCGATTCGATAAGGATGTAATCCACCACTCGTATAACCCGGAATCCGCGAACGGGTTCTGGAGCATCCTTATCAGCATCAAACCGGTATTCGAAGCTTTCCGTTGCAAGTTCATCGGTAAGTCCAGTCCCGTACATTTCTTCTGGGGGAGTTTCGATCTAGCGTCAACCCGATTCTCCGGCCGGCCAGCGCCGGACAGGCCAAATGCCGACCCCATCACGAAAGAATCATATTCACACGAAGTGATCAGCCATGGATTCTGGCTTGGAAGTGGAGTCATTCAGGAGCCCGCGTTCTACGCCTACGCAGCGCCCGAGCCACCCGGATTTAATCGTGCGCCGGTGAAGCCGAAAGCCGCGTTCTACAGCAAAGACATGTCCGAATTTATTCTGCCGTACGGAGCCGTTCGAACCAGTGGTTCGCCGCAGGCCGACCTTAACGCCTTTCTCGAGAGCACATACAATGCCGGTGCCGATCTCGGGAAGTGGGATCGCAGCACGCTTGAGCGGTAAGTTACACGCCGATAATCCCGATGCACTATTGGCGACGCTGCTTCGGTCGATCCAGTAAACCCGTCGCAGGTGTTACGTCAATACTCCGCAAAGGCATCGTCAGGATAGCAGTACAGCCAACGCTCGCCGGGTTCCGCTGATGCAATGACGGGGTGTTTAGTGGCGCGAGCGTGCTTGGACGCGTGCTTGTGAGGCGAACTGTCGCAGCATCGCGTGCCACCGCATTCTTG
>QHWY01000392.1 GCA_003223875.1 Acidobacteriota bacterium
CGCTTTCGCAACGGAATAAGCAGGGTACCAGCCCTCGGCGCCGGATTGTCCTCTTTCCACTATCGCGTCGATCAGGTAAGGACGTCCGTCGCGGGTCGCCTTCACAGCGCGCTGCATAGCGGCTTTGATCTGCTCGCGGCTTTCGACCTGCTCCCCTTTGATGTTGTATGCACGGGCGATGCTGACGAAATCCACATTCGGATCGCCAAGGTAGGACAGCATGTCCTTCTTTAATTCGGACTGGCGTCCTCCTTGCGCGTACATCCGGGCCCGAGTCTCGTTGTAACAGCGGTTGTTGAAAATCACTACGATGATGGGAACGTCGTAGCGGGACATCGTCCAGAGCGCTTCACTCTGACCGAAAAGAAAGCCACCGTCTCCTTGCAGACAGATCACCTGGTTATCGGGCCGGGCGAGCTTGACGCCGATCGACGCGCCAACTCCCCATCCCAACGAATATCCGGTCGTTCGTCCTATCTTCGTCTTCTCGCCCTCTGCAAAGGGGAACCACTGGAGCGACCTCGGACCCTCCGTACCGAATTCTTCGACGATGTAAGCATCGCGATCCAATGCCGCATTGATCTCGAATGAAAGGCCTTCCCACGTTAATGGCACGCGATCAAATTGCCGGCGCGCGGCAAATTCGGCGGACTCGCGCATTCGTTTCGTAAAGTCCGCGGTTGCGGTCTGGCGGGACTCGCGGATTTGGGTCAGACGCTGGTTGGTCGCCATGCTTTTGATGGCGTCCACCAACGCCGTCGCGGTCTCCTTGATGTTCGCGGCGAGAGCGACATGCACTGGATAAGCCGTCCCAAGATGTCCCGCGTCCACGCAGGCGTGGATGATCTTCGCGCCGCGGAGCCGGCCGCCGCCTTCGGATGCGGAGCCTTCCATCGTCCCGCCGATATTCAGATATGCATCGACGGTTTCCGGATAACGCCAGGCGCTCGATCTCAGGAAAAGGGAATGGGTCGTTGGGAAATCCGCACCCCAACTTGTGGATTGCGTTACTGGAATCGCCAGCAGCTCCGCAAGTTGAACGACTGAGGCCACAGCTCCGGATGCCGTCACCTCGTAGCCAACATTCAGAAGCGGACTTTTAGCCTCGAGTAGTATTCGGGCCGCTTGCTCGACATCGCGAGGATTGGGCCGCAGCGTCATAGGGATGTTGAACGTGCCGGACGGGTAGATGCCCGCCCGCACCTTCTTCTTATAGAGGATGTCGCGCGGGAAGCGAAGATAAGTGGGGCCGCCAGGCATCGTAGTGGCCAGCTTGAAAGCCTTCATCGTCCATTCGGGGATTCTGTCGGCCTCGTGAACAACCCAGCGGAACTTCGTAAACTGCTCGACAGTTTCCAACCAGTCGTCGATGTCTTCCAGTCCGTCTCGTCCCTCCCTGTCGCTTTCTGCGTGATCCGAAGTAATGATGAGCGAACTCCGATCCTTCATGGCGTTGTACATGTTCGCTGTAGCGTGGGGTGTTCCCACACGGCTGAACATCACAAAGCCGGGCTTTCCGGAAGCCTTCGAGTAACCGTCAGCGATCGACACGCAATGGTCCTCGTGGACAGCAAGAATGATCTGCATCTCGGGCCGATCCACCAGCGCGTCACAGAGCGAGCCCAGTCCCGATCCATTTCCAAGAAAAAGGAACTTGACCCCCGCGGCTCGAAGCTGTTCGACGAGCAGTTCTCCGCCGGTTCCTTCGAAGGGAATCGTTAAGCCTCCAGCCCGAGAGTCAGCCTGACTGCTCTGACCACGTGTGCCTTGACCTGCCTGCGCACGTGCTAAAGGCTCCAAAGACTTCAATGCAGATGCGGCCGCGGCAACTCCAAAGCCCGCTTGAGACATTCGTTTCATAAAAGCCCGGCGTGGAATACGGCCGTCCAGGTAGTCTCTAACGATGTCTCTCATAATCTCGCCTCCGGAAATTGCTGTGCCGTACTTTACTAGATTTCGCCGAGGTTCGGTATTTGTTAAAGCCGCCTAGATTCCAGCAGATCAGGTGATCGTTGCGCAAATCGTGTCTAAGGCGGCTAGAGACTTTTTTCCGCTACAGGCCGGTTTGCATCGTGCGAAGATTCTACACTTCAGAAGAACCGTATGAATCGAACACCCAGTCGATGCCCGACGATTAATTGAGTGAGAAGAACCGGATGGGCGATTACGAACTGGGATACAAATCTCCTCCGCCTAGCGATTGGCCTTTGGCACGAGCAGTGGCTGCGTCTTCGTGTTTTCCTCCGGTGTTTCGGCCCATACAGATCAAGATGGCCGCCGAGGAGTTTAAAAATGGCTCGGCATCCGACGCCGAACGCAGGGAGGCCACATCAAATCTGCGCATCAACGATGGTGGCAATTACGACAACCTGGGACTGGAACCGATTTGGAAGGACCATGCGATCCTGTTTTGCTCGGACGGCGGTGGTGCGTTCGATCTCTCGCCGGATAAGGGCTTTCTTGATCGCCTCGTCCGCTACAGCGAGATTCTCTACAACCAGGTTGTGGCCGTGTGAAAGCGGTGGTTAATGTCGAATTTTCTCGCTCATGAGCTGGAGGGTGCGTATTGGGGTTGTGCCAGTGCGCCGAAACGATACGGTAGCTACCCCGGATATTCCAAAGCAGCGGCGAAGGAAGTCATCAGTCAGGTCCGTACGGACCTGGATCAATTCTCGGAGGCTGAAATCGCTGTCCTGGAAAACCACGGCTATTTGCTTGTGGACGCCGCGATCAAGAAACACGTTTCAGATTTTCCAAACCTCATCCCAGCACCCTTGAATGTTCCCTATCCGGACTGGATGGACGAGAACAGGGTCAGGGAAGCCTTGAAGGATAGTCACAAGACAAAAATATTCGCCGCTAAGGCTACCTCGTCCAAGCGACGGATTACACGGTTGACCAGTTCGAGCAGTTGGGGCACTCGTCGATTCCGCGCGCCCGGAAATTCTCTCCATCTGGTTTTAGTCATGAGGTCCCGATGGCTGGACAATCGTCTTGCGGTTGAAA
>QHWY01000164.1 GCA_003223875.1 Acidobacteriota bacterium
GACACCGCTAAGAAGCGCCCGTTCGCTACTCGAATCAACGCGAACACTGCCCCACGTTCTCAACATCCTCACGATTATCGCATTGCGGGCGAGATAGGCGACGGCCACCGCGGGCGGCAGCCAACCGCAGCACAAAGTGAACAATGTATCTAAGCTCATTCACAGCAGTGCATTACTTGTTCACCAGCGCATGAACGAAAAGTTGGGTAGGCACTGTTCGAATCCCGAGATTGGCCGAAGAACTGTAGAGCGGAATTTACGCGGCGAAGGTGACGCCATCGTTAACACGTACCACGTTATAAGCGTGTATCCAGTTCCGGCTGCCGCCAACTCGGATACCGCCGACATCTTGAACCTCAACAAAGTCTTTCACTAAATCATACGTGGCATCGGCGATCAGGATTTGTCGGGCTCCGGCTTGCGATTCCAAGCGTTTCGCGACGTTGACTGGGTCACCAATAACGGTATATTCGAAGTATCGTTGACTTCCGATATGCCCGGCGACGACCTCGCCTGTATTGATGCCGATGCCGATGGGAAGAGTCAGATTTGGCATGTTCGGCATATCCATCCGACCAAGTTCCTGCTGCATCTCTACGGCACTAACGACGGCTCGAAGGGCGCCATCCTGCTGGGCGACGGGAGCTCCGAAAACGATCATGATGCCATCGCCTTGAAACTTGGCCAACATGCCTTCGTATTTGAACGCAATATCGATCATCGTCGAAAGATAACGGTTCAAAATGCGGACGGCTTCAATCGGATCGATTTCGCCGCATATCGTGCTGAAGCCCCGAATATCCGCGAACAGGACGGTGGCATCGCGTCGCTCACCTTCCAAGCAGAGCGATTCAGGCTCCGCTAACAGCCGTTCGACAATCAGCGGAGACACGCACTTCTCAAATAGAGTTCGAAGCCGCCGACGCTCTTCGTCCTTCTGCCAAAGGAGGCGCTTCCTTTCCGTTTCTTTGTCGAGAATGCTGCGTATCGACCGGGACAAAGTTTCGAGGTTAAAGGGCTTGGTGATGTAGTCCGATACTCCGAGTTTTAAGGCATCAATGGCCTTATCGGCGTCCGCCAGAGCCGTTACCATCACAATCGGAATGTTCTCCTGTTGCACTCGGATGCGGCTCGCCAGTTCGATGCCCGACGTATCCGGCAACTGAATATCGCATAGAACAATATCGACTGGCCTCGAGGCCAGAACGGCTACGGCACGTGCACCCGTTTCTGCCTGCATGACCTTATAGCCGTCTGCTTCGAGCGTTTCGGCGATCAGTTCCCGAATATTCAGTTCGTCATCAATGACAAGGACGGTTTCTGTACTCATAGATTGTTCGCTACCTCTGTCGCATCCAGGATCTCGCGCACCCTGCACCTAAAAGTTTCAGCGGTGAATGGCTTCTGCAAGAATCCGGCGTCGCCCTTCAGTACATTGTTGTGTGCAATGCTGGCGTTGGTGTAGCCGGACAAAAAGAGCATCTTCGCCGAGGGCCGCAGTACATCCAACTGGCGCGCGAGTTCGGGACCACCCATTTTGGGCATAACCACATCCGTGATGACCAGATCGATCGGGCCCACATGAGTCTCACAAACCTTTACCGCCTCTACTCCATTGGCAGCCACAAGCACTTTGTAACCTTCGTCGCGCAAAATTTCTTCTGAAAGTTCGCGGACTGTCTCTTCGTCTTCGACAAGCAAAATCGTTTCGGTTCCTCTTGTGCTTTGGCGATTCTTTCGGATGCCCGGTATCTCATCTGCGGCATCTTCCACGCGAGGCAGGTAAACCTTAAACGCCGAGCCGCTGCCCAATTCGCTGTAGACCCAAATGTTGCCGCCGCTTTGCTTGACGATTCCGTAGACGGTAGACAGGCCCATGCCGGTTCCCTTTCCCAATTCTTTTGTCGTAAAGAAGGGTTCGAAAATGCGCCCCTGGGTCTGGGCGTCCATGCCGCAACCACTGTCGGTCACGGCTAGCATGACGTAGTGGCCGGGTTTGACACTCACATAGCGCCGGCTGTAGGTTTCGTCCAGGACAGCGTCTCCGGTTTCGATTGTGAGTTTGCCACCCTGCGGCATCGCATCTCTGGCGTTGACCGCGAGATTTAGAATCACCTGTTCCATCTGACCCGGGTCCACCTTCACACGTCCCAAGTCGGGATTCAGAACAGTGATGAGCTCAATTTGCTCACCGATCAGTCGCTGCAGCATCTTGCCCATATCCGTGACAATGGTATTTAGATCCACTACCCGCGGTTGGAGGAGCTGCTTACGGCTGAATGCCAGAAGTTGCCGTGTCAGGGATGCGGCCCGTTCCGCTGTTTTGTGGATCAAGTCCACGTCACGCTGGAGCGGACTCGTTTCTCCAAGCTTTTTCTGCAGCATCTGGCTACGGCCTAATATCACCGTCAGCAGGTTATTGAAATCGTGTGCGATACCGCCCGCGAGTTGGCCGACGCCTTCAAGCTTCTGCGACTGGCGCAGCTGCGATTCCAGATTGATACGTTCAGTCACGTCTCTGGCGATTCCATCGATTGCGATGGGCCTGCCTTCCTTATCCCGCATGAAAACGTGGTGCAATTCGATCCAGATCGGCGAACGGTCCGGCGGAGTCCACCGAAGTGTTGTGGTCTTTGGTTCAGTATCGCCCGCGAATATGGCCTCCAGGGAGTCATGGTCCTCCGGGGCGACCAGCTTGGAGAGCAAGCGCGGCTCCGCATAAAAATTCTCAGGAGTATATCCGCTGAGTTTCGTTACTGCCGGACTCATATAGACGCAGCGCGGTTGGGGCGATAATTCGTAGCGAAATACGACGTCCGGGGCATTATCGGCCAAACGCCGGTAGCGCTGCTCTGCTGTTCGTAACTCTTGCAGCAGCGATGCTGAATTCAAAGCAGCCGCCGCCGTGCCGGCGAGGATATTCAATGTCTTGATTCGCCCAAGCGGCACCGGGCGTTCGGGACGATCTGGGCAAAGATTGAGAATGCCGATTACTCTACCCGCTGCCAGCATCGGTATGGCGAGGCCACTTGCGATATTGGTGATGCTGGAGCCGGGGACCGAATGGAGGCTGGTGTCTTCGTCGGCGTTCACATCGGTTGCGGCCAACCAGGTGGACATTGGTAGTTTTCTGCCCTGCAGTTCATCCGAATTCTCGCCGAGCGAAACCGCAACCAACCATTCTTTGCCATCAGGAGTCGGGACGAAAACAGATACGCTCCGGGCTTCCCCTTGATGGAAGGCCGCATCCGCCATCTTTCGTATGATCGTTTCGGAATCAACGGCGAACGCGATGGCCATGCTCAACTCATATATCCCGACGGTCTCCAGCAGCTGGATGTTTTCCATCCTCAGGCGCCGCAAATTCAGCGCACGCGAAATGACAGGCAGGACGACACTCAGTTTCAGGGGCTTTAGCACGTAATCCATGGCGCCCATCTTCATTGCATCTACTGCGGTCGCGATTGTTCCTTGCCCAGTCATCAGGATTCCAACAAGGCTCTTGTCTATTTCCAGCGCTGCTCGGAGCAAACTGATGCCGTCCATTTCCGGCATCCTCAGGTCCGTGAGAAGCAAATCGAATTCTTGATCGCGCAATGCCTGGAGAGCATCCTTACCCGATGTGAAACCGCTCGTGGCGAAACCTTCTTGTTGAAGCGTGTCACAAAGGGCCTGCAAGTGCAGCCTTTCGTCATCTACGATGAGCAACTTGGCCAGAGCAGCCGTCATGAGTTCCTGCTTCC
The DNA here is from genome assembly GCA_003223875.1 of Acidobacteriota bacterium. Lineage (GTDB taxonomy): Bacteria > Acidobacteriota > Terriglobia > 20CM-2-55-15 > 20CM-2-55-15 > 20CM-2-55-15. Next base: position 3,744 of record QHWY01000164.1, read on the forward strand.
GTTACGGGCTGTCAATTCCGCAAGCGCCACTCGAAGATCCTGCAGTTTGGGAGGTTTGTTGAGTACACGATCCACGTGCTCAGGAAGGTCACGCTCTGCGATCAGACGCTGACCCCACCCTGTAAATAGAATGACCGGCGTCCGTGGAGACAATGCTTTAATCGCGGCCGAGACCTTCCGTCCATCCACGTGAGGCATTCCCAGATCGGTGATCACCAGGCTGAACGGTTCCCGATTGCGGTGAGCTTTTTCGAACGCATCTATCCCTTCCTGTCCGCCGGGAGCCGCGATGACACTATGGCCGTCATCCTCAAGCGTGTCGCGCAGGGCTCTAATCAGCAGCGGGTCATCATCGACAATCAGAATGCGAAGCGCGTCTACGGGGGCGGCTGACGAAGCTGGATCGAGCTTACGCCCGGTCGGTGCCGACACAGGAAAGACGAGTCGCACGGTGGTGCCTTTGCCGAGCTCGCTCTCGATTTGAACCTCGGCGTTGTTTCGCTGCGCCATGCCATAGACCATCGCGAGTCCCAAGCCCGTACCGCGCTCACCTTTGGTTGTGAAAAATGGCTCGAGGCAACGCCGTCTTGTGTCCTCGTCCATGCCGGTTCCTGTATCGGAAACTTCCAAATGAACGAAGGGCCCGCTCTGAACGGTACGGACGGTGATCGTCCCGCCCTCGGGCATGGCATCCACGGCATTGAAGATGAGGTTCACGAGTGCTTCTCTGATTTCGTTCTCTATTCCCATGGTTTCCGGCAGCCCGGGCGTCAGCTCTGCCCTCATCTGAACGACAATGCCGCGCTGCTGGGGCATATCGCTCCAGCGCGCATGCGTAAGATCCTTCACTTGCGGAACAAGGCCGTTCAACTGCACGGGAGCCAGCGTGAGTTGTGCCTCGCGCTGGCGGTAGAATTCCCTCATTCGCGTAATAGTCTGCGCGACGTCTTCGATGGCGTGCTGTGTGACCTGCAGGTAGCTTCGGGCGCGTTCGCTGAGATTCGGCTCCTTCTCAAGAAGCGTCTCGGTATAAAGCGCGATCGGAGAAATCGCATTATTGATATCGTGGGCAATTCCGCTGGCCATCTGGCCGAGTGCACGCAATCGTTCCTGCTGCATCACGGCTTGCTGGGTTTGGCGAAGATCGTCGTAGGCGATCTGCAAAGAGTTATACAGGTTCGCCTGATGCGCAGCCAACGCCACGTGCTCGCTTAGATGGCGAATGAATTCGCAATCCGGGCTCGTGAAGCTGTGCGCGGCTTGCCGCGCGGCAAGCAGCACTCCGAAGACTTTGTCCTGGACGGGCAAAGGAGCAGCGACGAATGAACGCAGGCCCACGCTGGCGAGCCGCTTTGGAAATGGAAAGGCCGAACCTTGGATGTCCGGTTCGTATATGAGATGCCCCCGCACGCAGCTCGAAAGACCGTTCCGGTCGATCGGAACACGCGCATCGTCTAGCATCGAAAGTCGTGAGGCCAGCCCTTCGCTGCGCGATCCGACATTGGCAACCGTCAGTGTTTCTGTCGTCGGATCATAGAGGCAGATGCACCCAAAATCGAGCGGAAGGTTCTCTTCCAGGCTGCCAATGACAACCTGGAATATGCTTCGGAGATCCTGCCGCTCGGCGATCGCTCGTGTAATGCGATCCAGCAATTCCATCCGACTCAGTTGCGTTTGCAGCTTCGTCTCCGACTGTTTTCGTTCGGTGATGTCCGTAATGAACCAGCAAAACGTCGCCACACGCTCGTTCTGCATCACCCCGATGGACAGTTCCACCGGAAATTCCGTCCCGTCGCGGCGTAAACCGGGCAATTCGTAGACCCGATTTTGTACCGAAGCGTCGCCTTCTTTCGACAAATGCGCCAGCCGGGCGCGGTGCTCTTCACGAAACCGAACGGGAACGATCTTCTCGGCCAGATGCTGTCCGATAACTTCCGAACTCGTCCAACCAAACATGGTTTCAGCGCGCGGATTCCAATCGATGATCCTGCCGCTTCTCTCGATTACAACTACAGCGGTCATCGCCGAATTTAGGACAGCTCGCACACGCTGTTCGCTCTCCTTCATCGCCATGTTCTGCTCCTGGATGCGCGCGAGCATCTGGTTGAACACATCCGTTAGGAATCCCAATTCACCCTGACCGACTTTCCGGGCGCGCACGGAATAGTCTTGGCGGTCCGATACGGCCTTGGCGGTCTCCGCCAATTCGAGAATCGGCTCGGAGATCTGCCGCCGTAACGTTTTGGAAAGCATGTATGCCGCGGCCAAGAGGCAGCCCGTCATGATTACGACGATGCTTGCCCCGTAAAACAGGAAACGGCCGTAGACAGCCTTCAGGTCCCATTTCAAATACAACGTGCCCAGGCGTTTTTGGCCTAGCGTGACGGGTTGAATGCCCACCAGATTGGATGCCTCAAAACGGTATCCGTCATCCTCAGGCCTTACGGGAAACTCCCCCTCGGGCACATCGGATGGATAGTGCGAGAAGAGCTTTCCCTCTTTGTTATAAAGGCCCGCTCCGACAACCAACCGCTCAGCTTTCAGTGCGGATAGAATCTCGTTGGCATCGGTTGGATTGTCGAACGCGAGCGCGGCAGTGCTATTGGTGGCGATTATTTTTCCCAGTGTTGAAGCTTGCTCGACAGTCGTTTGCCGGGAGGTCAGGAACTCATAAGTAAGAATCGTCGTACACGCCAGCAGCAGTACGGCTCCGCTAATCAGCAAGACGAGGTTTACGAGTCTTCGTTGAATCGGATTTCTCTTGACCGACATGGCTTTAATCCGCTCCCGAATTGATGACCGTTGCCGGCCGTAACAGCTTTGAACTGATGGTCAGGTTGGCGGCCTTGGCCGCGGCCAAGTTAATTCTCAGCTGGATTCGGTTCTCCACCGTCACGAACTGAATCATCCCTCCGCGGTCAGCGAAACCGTTTGCATCGCCCACAATGAGAGTGCTCCGTCCTCTGACCGCTGCGAGAATTTCTCCGATTTGGTTCGCCTCCGACCGGCTGACAAACAGCACCTGACAGTTTTTGACATTCTCCAACCGCTGATAGCGCTCGACTGCAATGGGGTGGCCGTTGGCCATTTCATCCCTTACCGTGTCATCGAGGAACGTTCCAAATGGATCTTCCCCCAGAATGCCAATCACGAGTGGGGTCTGCTGATTCGAGAAGGCGTTGCGCGGCCAGTCTACGAACTGAGTGAACTGAAAGAGAAATGTGGCTTTCACCCGATACTCCGGGATCGCCGACTGAGCAAGCACAAGCTGGGCCAGAAAAATCATCAGCAGGCCAGTCAGGAGAAACAAAGGCAAATTCTGCTTCGTGTCGCGTAGATCGCGGTGTCTGGTCACTAAAACATCCATAGCAACTTCATCCCTACGCGGCGTTCAATCTCGTGACGATTAGGCAGAGTGCCAAATTCAGCGTGGCGCGGATGAAGCAGGTTCTCGCCCACAACGGAAATGTCAATCGCGTTGCTCGGATGCCAACCGAAACGGCTGTCCAGTTCACTGTAGGCAGGGACGTTTTGGTTCCCGATCTGGCTGACATAGCGGAGTGTGTTATCGAACTCAAAGTGGTGCGGGAGATCGAGCAATGAGCGAAGCGAAAACCTATGGTTCGGATCGTTAGACTCGTTTGAGCCGGGAGTCGTATTTGTGCTCCCGGGCTTGTTCGAGAAATGCAGCTTGAGGGGAGAATAGCCCCCACGAAGACGCCACCAGCCCGTGGGCCGGTATTCAGCCGCGAATTCGGCGCCATGCCCCTCGCCTCTTTGTCCGTTCCCGAGAAAAACCGGAAGCGGCAGGGGAGGACTGATTCTTTCGACTGTCCGGAGATTGTCATAATGATTAACAAAAGCAGCAATCGACAGCGATAAGTTTTTGCGAAGCTGACTTCTGTATCCAAGTTCGTAGGCAATCAGGTCTTCAGATTCGAAGTTCGCACCACCGGCAAGGATGAACGGCGGGTCGCGCGGCGCGAAAAACTCCCGATCTATACGCGAAGGTGTCCGGACAGCACGCGAAACGGCTCCCCATAAGCTTTGCTGCGGCTTTATCTTCCAGCCAAGGCGGAAGTTCGGCTGCACCTCAAACCCGGTGTAATCATTGTGCTCGATCTTGGAGCCGACGGTCACATGCAAGCGGTCCTTAATCACGGGAATTTCATCCTGCGCAAATGCGCTGAACCACTGTCGCGACACATTTGCCGGGAAAAACGCGAGTGTCGGCGAATTCACAATCGAGTCTTGGATCAATCGGTAGGCAGCGCCCCACACAATGTCATGGCGTTCACCAAGAAGGAATCGGTGCTGGAGGTCGAGATCGAAGGTGTCAAGACCCTCGGCAAAGGACGACGGGATGCGGCGGTTAGCCCGATCGTAATAGAACTGCACCTTCAGGTCAGAGCTTTCTGATGATGTGTGGTCCCAACGAGCCAAAAAGTTGCCCCCGCCGAGACCGATTTCGTTCGTTGTTGCCTGATGAGCCCGGCCATCATAGAGATCCCCTTGCAGAGTGATGATGTCCGAACGCGATGTGTTCCATTCACTCCGGAAACCGAACTGACTGGAGTGCCAGCTATCGTGACCGTCCTGGCCGGTGGCGAACACTGTACTGTCGCGGTCAAAATATTTGCCGTAGATCCGATAGTGAAGGTTCGGTCCGGTGGCACCCCCCTTGCGAACACCGCCGAAGCCACGCAGTTGAGTGCCTCCACCTCCAGACACCAGCGTGCCTTGAGCATCCTGCGATTTCTTTGTGATGATGTTAATAACGCCGTTCACGGCGTTCGCGCCCCACACAGTCGCGCCCGGCCCACTAATGACTTCGATCCGGTCGATATCCTCAAGCAGCGTGTCCTGCACGTCCCAGAACACCCCCGCATAGAGCGGGGTGTAGACTGTCCGGCCATCGATCAGGACAAGAAGTTTGTTCGCCGTCGAGTTGTTGAATCCGCGGGCGGTGATCGCCCACTGCCGCGAGTCAATCTGGGCTACTTCAAGGTTGGTGGCTAAGCGCAATGCTTCTGGTATGCTCGAAGCGCCGGAACGGCGAATGTCCTCTTGGCTGATGACCTGAATCGCGGATGCCGTTTCGAACAATCTTTCGGGCCGGCGCGAGACTGAAGTCACCTCTACGTTCATCAATTCTTCTAGGCTCAATTTTTTGAGCGCAGGCGGCGGCGGTGTTTGGGATGATGCTTCGGGCGGTAGGAAAAGAAAACCTACACTGACTAGAAGCAGTAAGGCAAGTAGACAGCTTCGAAGTCCCGGCTTTTTAAAATTCTTCAAGTGGCGATTCTCACCCGGCCTGACTGACGTGAGACTCCGCCCTCGGTTCCGATACGAACAGAATAGACAACGTTGAGGTGTCATGGCGTCCCTGCTTTGCGGACTGCGGAAGCGTCTGTATCTGCCTAAAAACTAAAACCTTTATTTCCCGCAGCCACATCCTTGTGTCCTCGGCACTCAATCACCTTCCCTCAATCGCTGTTCTGAAACATTCGCCTAGCCATATAACCCATTGGCTCCGAACGTTCGTGATGTTAGGAAGAGGACTTAGTCTGTGCAAGCGATTTCGTATAATTTCCTTATTTCTCCGGATTCCTGCGGGAAGTAGGGTTTATCGACGCTTACCGCCTTTAAAGAGATATCGATTAGGGTGTTACACGCCTCGTTCTACTTGAATCCGGCGTGATTCAGCCACCGAATTTGCTCTCGACTGCCTGATAAATCGAGCGGAAACGTGCCGAGGCAGGTGAGATCAGCTCCCAAACAAGGTTACTTACGGGAGTAGCTGCGGAAACCGGAGCCAATTTTCGGATCGTTGCGACCTCCGACACATAGATATTTTTGCCATCGCTCCAAATACCTGCCGGAGCCGTGAAATGCGCGGCGCTTCCGATTCCATCTTCCGATCCACGCTTACCAAACTCACCGGCAACTGTGGTGACTTCCCCGGAATCGATCGCGATCCTTCGAACTCGATTCGAGTTGGATTCGGTGACATACAGGTACCGTCCGTCTCCCGAAATTCCTCGAAGATCCATGAACCGCGCGTTCGCGCCAATGCCGTCGTCGATGCCATACGACAGCGGGTCCCCCGCGATCGTGGTTACTTCGCGTGTGGCCAGGGCGACCTTGCGGATCAATCGTGTATCCGCGACACAGGTTTGTTCCATCACCCCAAAGGGGTCCGGGATTGTTCAGGCGCGCTTCGCTTCCTTTGCCATCCGCATAATTCAGTATGTAAGGAGCTCCCGCGATGGTATTGACGAACCCCGTGCCGATTTCCACCCGGCGTATCGTTTGATTGTCGGACACGTAGAGAAACGTTCCGTCACCCCAAATCCCGCGCGGCACCTGGAACCGCGCCGCCTGTCGCCAGCCATCGAAGGCGCCCGGCCCGCCTGGTTTCCCGGCAAATGTGGTCACTTCATATTCGGGAGCACTGGGAATCTCCGAGGGAAGTATCGTGAATGGCAGGAGGTTGCTTCGTTTCCGAGTTATACGGCGGAGACGTCATCACCTCCACGTAAAATCGGCCGGCTGGAGCCGACACGTGCCAGAAAACCGTCATCGTGTTTTCGTCGGTGTATTCCGTCGGTCCTGCGATGCCCACGTCAATACCTGCGGGCATTTCCGGCAAGGTCTGCCGAGCCACGAAGCCAGTACCTCTGAATGTGATTGCGACTGTCGTTCCTTGCACGACCGGTGCCGGCTCCACCGACACGAGTGTAGGCGCGGGAGGATCGGCGACCGGCTCCTGAAAGAAAATCAGAAAAATAGAAAGCCAGATCGGATTCATTGCTACCACTGATGCGCGCACGGGGTGCGACCTAAAAAGCAAAACACAAACCGGAAAACCGCGCAAGAGAGCTCCGATTCCACGCGTTCCGTCTCAATGTTCCGACTTCCATGCGGGTGGCAGCGTCACCCGCATGGTTCTCCCGATTTCCATGCAGGTGGCGGCGTCACCCGCATGGATTTTCCAATTTCCATGCAGGTGGCAGCGTCACCCGCATGGATTTTCCAATTTCCATGCAGGTGGCGGTGTCACCCGCATCAAAGATACTCCCCGTGAACAGGGGCAGTAACGCGCCGCTGCGTGCGTCGCGTTTACGCCTTCTTTATGATCTTGCCATCCATGAACTGAGTACACCGCCTTTTTTCATTTACACACTTTTAGGGAAGACCTCCCCAGGAAGCAAAATTTCTAATCGGAGCGGCCGGCAAACAACGCCGCGCGGTCGTCGCGTTAGTTGTCCTAGACTTTAGCTCAGAAACTGATCCAGCTGCTTGGAGGAGAAGAGGAACCCCGCCGGGTTTGCATTCCGGCGGGGTGTTGGGACTGGACGATCAGCCGTATTCAGATCCTCGCCTCAGCCTCTCGCTCAGCGTCGCAAGATCCCAGACTTTTTTTGAAGCCAGTCCAAATTCAATTCGGTTTGACCGCTCACACCAGCAGAACGATGATCAACTACTGGAGTGGAAAAACCGGAAAGGTTGAGAACTGCCCATCGTGTTCGAACAGCAATGCCGTACTGACCACTGGTATGTCGCTCGTGATGCGCACGGTGCCTACAAAAAAACTTCCCAGATTCGGAAACAGTTGGTTGATAAAGAATGCGGTGTGGTTATTTGCCGCCAGCGTTTTTGTTACCGATGGGCCAGCCGTTGTTCCGGTTGTATCTAGAAGTTGAAATGTAATAGTCGCTGTACCGGTTCCGGGATTGGCGATCGCGACGCCTGAGTTTGGATTATCGCCGGTGGAAGCGAACGCG
>QHWY01000402.1 GCA_003223875.1 Acidobacteriota bacterium
CTCTTCCTATTGCCGAGCCTTGCCCCTGGTCCCTACCGGTTAGAGGCAGTTTTGACCGGCTTCCGTACCCATGTGCGGACCGGCATTCTCCTCGGAGTCGGCAGCAGTCCTGTGATCAATATTGAACTGGAGCCCGGTCAGGCGGCAAGCCAAGTCCAAGTGCAAGCTAACACGCCCATGGCGGAGACGCGCAATTCGAGTATCGGCCAGGTTTTTGAGAATGAACTGCTCAGCGGGCTGCCGCTCAACGGACGCAGCGTGGCTCAGATGTTCACACTTGCTGGGGCAGCTGTCCAGACAGGGACGCTCAATATTGCCAGCGGCCTCGGCTTCGGCACAGCTTATAACCTTGATGGAACCAACAACCGAGACCCATTTACCAACCAGAGCTTGCCGCTGCCGTTTCCGGATGCGGTCCAGGAGCTCAGGGTAGAGACCGGCGGTGTTTCGGCGCTGGAGGGCGCGGCGACGTCAGTTGGCGCTGTAACAAAGTCGGGCACGAATGGGTTTCATGGTGGCGTTTTCGAATTTGTAAGCAACGGCGATTTCAACGCCAGAAACTATTTTGCAGTAACGAGGAGTTCGGTAAAGCGCAATCAGTTCGGCGGAATGCTGGGTGGACCGATCAAGCGGAACAAGATCTTCTTCTTCGGTGGGTATCAGGGCGCGACTCTCCGCCAGGACCCGGCTCAGTCCTTAGCTTTTACCCCCACTGCAGCAATGCTGGCCGGGGATTTTACGGCTTTCGCATCGGCAGCCTGCAATGCAGGTCGGCTCATTGCCTTGAGGCCACCGTTCGCCAATAATCGGATCGATCCGACGTCATTCAGTGCAGCGGCAGCAGCGATTGCGAGCAGACTTCCAAAGTCATCGGATGCCTGTGGACAAATCAGGTATGGTATCCGGAGTACAGCCGATGACGGCCAGATGCTCGGCCGTGTAGATTATCAGTCCAGCGACAGGCATTCCCTCTTCGGACGATATCTTGGGACGCATAGAGACCTTCCCAGTGCTTTTAGTCCTGACAATCTTTTGACCACGACAAGTTTTGGGTTCGACAACTTCGCGCAGTCTTATAGTTTTGGGGACACCTACCATTTGGGCGTCAACACGGTGAACGCCCTCCGTTTCACCGTGAATCGGAACGCTGCCGAGCTAAATGCTGCGGAGTTCTTCTCACCCGCGGACATCGGAATTCGGGCTTATAGCTACGTTCCAAAAAACATCGCCTTAACCGTAGGCGGTGGTTTTTCTATAGGCGGTGGTGGTGCGACGCTTAGAACGATGAATTACGAGGCTGAAGATGGTGTGGGAGTGATCCGCGGCACGCACCAGCTGTCTTTCGGCGCGAATCTCGCACACGGAAGGTCGAATTTGAATTCGTATGCAAATTCTACCGGTGTTTACTTGTTCAGCGGTCAATCCACTGGCCTGGGAATGGCCGATTTCTTGTTGGGAAATCTGAGCACCTTCATCCAGTCGCCACCAGATGGACATTCCATGAAGCAGTCCCGGCTCGGGCTGTATGGACAAGACACTTGGAAAGTGAAGTCGCGGCTAACGATGAACTATGGCCTGCGCTGGGAGCCGTTTCTTCCCCAAGTGAGTACGAACGGCAAGGTCTACAATTTCGACCACAACCGATTTCTCCAAGGCACTAGGAGCGTGGTATTCAAGAACGCGCCGGCGGGCCTGTACTTTCCGGGCGATCCGGGTTTCCCAGACAATTCGGGCGTTAAAAAACAGTGGCTGAAGTTCGCGCCGCGTCTGGGAGTGGCGTGGGACGTGACCGGAGACGGACAAACGTCGCTGCGGACCTTCTATGGGCTGTCTTATGATTATCTGCCCTTGCAATGGCGCATCAACGCGGGCCGCGTCGCGCCTTGGAGTCCGCAGATTAGTCTAGTTAGCGTTGCTCTGGACAACCCGTGGGCATCCTATCCCGGCGGAAATCCATTTCCGCTCAAGGTTGATCAGAATGCAGTATTCTGGTCGTTCGCGTCTTATGAGACGACCCCCTACAACATCCACACCACCTATGTCTCGTCATGGAACCTCAGCCTTCAAAGACACATCGGAATGGATTACCTCGTTTCCGCGACGTATTTGGGAAACCAGACCGTTCATATGTGGGTTCAGAAGCCTCTCAATCCTGCCGTGTATATTTCGGGGGGACCGTGCACGTTAAATGGGATTCCATATACTCCTTGCTCCACTTTCGGGAATACAAACGCGCGCCGCAGGCTCTCTCTGGAGAAGCCACAAGAAGGGCAGTCCTTCGCGGCGATCGATGAATTTGATGACGGAGGCACTCAGAGTTACAAGGGCGTCTTGCTTTCGGTTCACCGCCGCGCCAGCCGGAGAATTTCCTTAATAGGCAACTACACATTGTCTTACTGCACGAGCGACTACGGCGATACTAATGGCTTCGGCCCGAGCCCAGGCATGAGCTATCTGGATCCGAACAACCGCCGCTTTGATCGCGGCAACTGCGATTCAGACCGCCGACACCTCTTCAACCTGGCAGCAATCGCGGAAACGCCGCAGTTCTCCGACCGTGCGCTGCGCGTCGTGGTTTCGGGTTGGAAGGTCTCGGGCATTTACAAGAAGTCTTCAGGCGCATTCCTGACCGTTACCACCGGTTTTGATCAGGCATTGACTGGTATCGCTAATCAGCGCCCGAATCAGGTGCTTGAAAACCCCTATCGAGACACGTCCGGCCGTCCTCTGACGGTGTACCTCGATCCCTTGGCGTTTTCCTTGCCGCCGAATGGCACGCTCGGAAATATGCGCCGCGCGACTATTCAAGGTCCGGGAACATGGCAGTTCGATGCAGCGTTGTCAAAAATATTTCGGATCCGTGGCATACAAAACGCAGAGTTTCGCGCTGAGGCCTACAATGTTACGAATAGTTTCCGGCCGGGAAATCTCAACACGGTTCTCGGCACTGCGTCATTTGGCCAGATCAGAACTGCTCTCGATCCGAGAATCATGCAGTTCGCGTTGAAGTACACATTCTGATCATCGATTCGGTGACTCGGAACGTGAGTCCAAACGGTCGCGCGATTTACGACCGGATCGGCAGGCTTCAGACGCAACAGACCAGGCGTAGTTGCCGATGCTGCTCCGACCGGCCCGGTATAGCCAGTGGACCAATTCTCCTCCACGAAGATCTACTGATGGCGCACTGGAAGGAGAGCATC
>QHWY01000396.1 GCA_003223875.1 Acidobacteriota bacterium
TAACCACCACCAACGGTCTCGGGCCGGCGATCCCGAAGAACCTCATATTTCTCGAGGGAGGTAATCCCGGCTCGCTTGTCGTCGGAGGTGGTGCGACCACCGTCGCTCCGTCGTCCGTCACGCCGGTGCCGGGCAACAACCCTCTTCTCGGGATCAACGAATTCTACAGCCTGGCCGATGACCTGCGCTTCACCAAGGGCAAGCACTCCTTCAGCACAGGCGTTTGGGTGCAGCGGGTACACGAAAACTCTTATGGGGCAGCTCAGTTTTCAGCAGGAGGCGCCAGCTATCCGACCATGGCGAGATTTCTCCAGGATGACCCGGCCAATCCGTTCTCCCTGAACCGGAATCCCCAAATGCTTGGCTACCGGATGACACAAGGTGCCTGGTATTTCCAGGATGAAATGAAGCTCCGGTCGAATCTCACCATGCGGCTGGGTTTGCGGCACGAAATGACGAATGGTTGGAATGAAGTAGGTGGCCGATGTGCCAACTACACGTTTGACAAAAACTGGGTGATCTCGACAGAGCCGCGCATGGGCACATCGTGCCTGACGGAGAATCACGCCAAATTGTTGCTGCAGCCGCGCGTCGGCCTCGCCTGGGATCCGACCGGCACGGGAACGTGGGCGGTGCGGGCCGGCTTTGGAATTCACAACGATCTCCAAGACAATCTAGCGAACCGGACCTATTCCAATCCGCCGTTTAATGCCCGCGAGCAGATTAATGGCCCGACTCTCTCTGTCATTCCGCTTTCAAAGAACACCCCGCTTCCGCGGACTTGTGGCCTCCCCGGGGCGCTTCCACAACCAGCTTGCGGGCTCTACAGCCCGGGCGGTGTCGATCCAGTCCTGTTCACACCCACCAGCCAGCAATGGAGCTTGACAATCGAACGCGGGATCGCCAGAGACCTCATGCTTTCGGTGGGTTATGTGGGGAGCCAGTCCTACCATACTCCCCTTTCTGTGAATATGAACGCAATCCAACCCATTGTGTGCGGCAATCCACAGGGATGCATCAGCGGTGGGACATTAACGAATGGTAATCCTGTGGGCGTCAATTCACAAGTCCTGGTGCCGCAGGGGACGTTGTACCATCCGCCGGGTCCGCGCCCGAACCCGAACGTTAGCAGCGGCACTCAGTGGATCGATCAGGGGACCTCGAGCTACCATGCCATGGATGTGTCGCTGACGAAGCGCATCAGCCGCGGGCTCGCTTATAAGGCGAATTACACCTATGGAAAAGCGATGGATTTGAATTCCGCCATCCTGGCGCCTTCCGCGGGAAACGAGCCATCGAATATCCCTAGTCCGTATGATCGTAAAAGACTGAACCGCGGGGTCGCATCCTTCAGCGTCCTCCATCAGTTCAGCGGCTACACCAGCTATCAGTTGCCGTTCGGGAATGGGCAGCGCTTCGCAAGCGGTGCCAGCGGGCTGATGGAGAAGCTGATCGGCGGCTGGCAATGGAATACGGGTATCAGGGTTGCGAGCGGATTCCCCTTCACGCCGCTTGCTGGTTCGAATGTCACTGGCACCGGCGACCAAAGTAATTCCGACGTACCGAACTGGAATCCGAATTTTAAAGGGCCGGTGATTATCGGGAGACCGGATCAGTGGTTCGATCCGAGAGCCTTCGTGCTGCCGGCACAAGGCACCTTCGGCAACGTGGCGCGCGGGTCTCTCCGTGGTCCGGGCCTGTTCAATGTCGACACGTCGTTGTTCAAGAACATGACAATCGCTGAGGGATTGAAGCTGTCGTTCCGGACCGAGGCGTTCAATGTCTTCAATCGCCCCAATTTCGCGTTCCCGAACGAGGTTCTTTTTGCGGGCCGCGATTACACCTCTTCGGGTGGCGTCATTACACAGACGGCCACCTTCTCGCGTCAGATGCAGTTCGCGCTCAAGCTGATCTTCTAGTATGAAGCGCCGGGGGCAGTCGCCCCCGGCATCTCCGTCGGCCGTAGGCAGAGGAGTGGAACTGTTCGATATCGTCCTCACGATGCACGGTCTCGACAGCTTCGAGCAGGAACTGAAGAATTGCGTGGAAGTGTCTTTGGGACGCCAGAAACTGAAAGTGCTACGGCTAGACAGGATCCTCGCCAGCAACCAGGCCGCAAACCGAGCAAAGGACCAATTGGTAATTCCGGTCTTGGCCGACGCCCTTGCTGCCAGTAAGGCTACGAAAGAAAGCAAACGCCGCAAAAAGAAAAGGCCGGCCCGATAAACGCTCCGGGAAGACTCAGGACACGAGATTTTTTTACAAACCCGCTCTGCGGATTTCGCACGCATCGATTTCTTGACAAACTCGTCAGCTTGGCATAACAAGTCGTCAGCGAAATCTTTCACAGTTGAAGCAAACGT
>QHWY01000397.1:0-3108 GCA_003223875.1 Acidobacteriota bacterium
GGAAAGAAGAGGCGCTGCGCGAAGGCCGGCGCGCGATGGAACTGCGCGTACGGGCGCTGCCCACCGCTCAAGACCCAATGTTCGGGTCATCTACTAAAGAGACATCTATGAAAACGTCGTTTGCCACGATCTGTGCCTGGGCGGGCGAACCTGACCTGGCGCTCGAGCAACTTGAAGCCGCCACCAAAATTCCGGGTGGCCCAAGTTATGGAGGGTTGCGTTTGGGCCCGATGTGGGATCCCTTGCGCGGAAATCCGCGCTTCGAAAAAATCGTCGCGTCACTCGCGCCGAAAGAAATGGTTTCCAAATAGCGCCTGGTTCTCTCTGCTAGCGTAGCGCTCGGCTGCGCGCGAGCCCTTTGGGAAGCCTCGATTTTTACCTTGCTTGTGGTCGGTTCGTAACCCAGACTCGCCGCGGGCCAGGAGAACAACTGGCAATGAAAGTTAGCGTAATCCTACCCCCAGTAAGACGAACGGCCTTCGTCGCTGCTGTTGGTGTTAATCTGTTGATCGCTCCCAAGCTTTGCGCTCAAGCGATTGTGCCGGCGGCGGTAGCATCGCCGCCTCCGGTCCAAGTGGCGACGGGCGCGACGGTCGAAATGGAACGTGTCATTGTCACTGGCTCGAACATTCCCACAGCTGCAGAAGTCGGCCCAAATCCAGTAGACACATATCGTCCGGCAGACATCGAAAAGCTGGGCATTCGCAATCCGACAGACCTGACAACCTTTCTGCCACAGGAGGCCGGGGGAACAAAGAACCTGAACGCCCGGACTGGCGCGGACGGCACTGTTCAATTCAACCTGCGCGGCTTGTTGTCCAAAGAAACCCTGGTGCTCGTTGACGGAAAACGTGTCGCACTTGGTTCGTTGAACGCCGTCGGGTTCAGCGGAGGTGTGGACATTAACCTCATTCCATTTCCGATGATCGATCACATCGACATCCTGAAGGATGGCGCCTCGGCGGTGTACGGCTCCGACGCCATCGCCGGCGTAGTTAACTTCTTTTTGTTACATAAGTTCCGTGGGCTGGAGATCGGGGGAAGTTACGGGAACACAAACCTCGGAGCGTCCAACGACATGGGCGAATGGGAGGCATGGATCAAAGCCGGCACTGGAGATGACAAGACCGATATCGTAGTCATTGCTGATTTCTGGCAACGTACGGGCGGGCTGTTTAGTCGTGATCGGGACCTGACGGCTAACGCGTTTTACATACCATGGGGAGGATTCGAGGATCGCGCGTTCGGTCCACCCGGCGGCAGCGTAGCTGGACCTGTTACCTTTTTTGGGTTCCGCTTGCTACCGAGCATGTTTTTCGGTCCAGGCGGTACACCGCTACCCGGCGTGAACACGCCCCTTCCGCATTCGGCTCCGAATGCGCGAACTTCTCCGTTTTATGCGATCGACATTGTGGTTAATCCCAATGCATATCCAGGCGCTCCCGGAATCATTGGCCCGCATGCCTTCCAATTCCGTCCACAGTTCGGCACTGACTACAAGGGAGGAGGCGATTACTTCTTCTATAACTTCGCGGCTGTAACACCGGAGCTTCCTCCAGCGGATCGCCAAGCCTTCTACGGTTCCTTCACGCGCGATCTGTGTGACAAATACCTACAAGTGTTCTCCAATTTCAAGGTGGTCCGCTCATTTTTCGATTCGCCCACCGCAGCGGTGTCGATTGTTCCCGATCCATTCAAGATCCCAGGCACGAATGGGCCTTTTAGTCCGCGCGCCTTCAGCGTGCCAATTCAGAATCCATTTAACCCCTTCACGGTCGCCGATGCGACCATTCCAGGTTTTTTTCCCGATGGGAGCGGTCTTCCGGTAACTACCGGAGTTCAGTTTCGCGCTGTTAACGACACCGGGCCGAGACACGAAAAGTTCACTTACCACGATTATCTATTCGATGTTGGTCTGCGCGGCGAGATGGGGGAATTTGGCGATTATTTCAAGACGTGGAACTGGGAGCTGGGTTTCCGTTATTCCCGGAACGAGGGGGAGCACTTGTCTAGCGGTGCAGTCAGCGAGCCTGGATTGCGGGAAGCACTTTTGGATACAGATCCAGCTACGGCATTTGATCCGTTCCTGAACTCCAATGCTCGCAACACCAAGGCGGCCAGATCCGGGGTTTATGTTAACCTGCATAACTCAGGCGAATATGAGGTACCCATAGCTTACGCCATTGTTAACGGCGACCTCTTCAATCTTCCCGCTGGGCCGGTCTCATTTGCTCTTGGCGGCGAGTATGATGCGCCGAGATGGGCGCTGGATCGTGACTCGCTCAATACAACGTTTCAAAGCATTGGCTCGACGAACGGTGGAAACGCCAGAATGAAGCGGGATGTTTGGTCAATCTATCAGGAAGTGCGCGTACCCTTCACCAGCCCGACGTGGAACTTCCTTGGCTTCTACAGCTTCGAGGTTGACTTTGCCGAGCGGGAAGAGTGGTACAGCCAGAACACGTCCGCAGTTCTACCTTCTGCAAGCTTCCCTTTTCAGCCGATGGCCCACAGCCAGTACAATGCGCAGAAGCCAAAGGTCTCGCTTCGATGGCAGCCGCTTGATCCAAAATATGTTGGCGCTCTCATCTTACGTGGCAGCTACACCGAAGCGTTTCATGCTCCGGCTCTATCTGAGATTTCACCCGCTTCCACAGAAAGTCCGATAGGGATCCGCGATCCGCTCTTGCACCAATTCTATGGATCGGAGGGACAGGTGTTAGGAAATCCCGACCTCCAGCCAGAGGTGGCCTATGAATGGTCATATGGGGCTGTTTATAGTCCGAAATGGATCAAGGGCCTGACGCTCAGCGCCGATTGGTGGCATATCGATATGCGATCGATCACGTCGTTCCTCGGTTTTCAATTCATTGTCAACAATGATATCCCCGGTCTGGTTTTCCGTGGTCCTCCTGAGATTCCTGGCACACCAGGACGAATCGTCCTGGTCATTGATCCTAACAGAAATCTTACAGGTGCGATCTTTGAGGGTCTCGACTACGAAGCAATCTATATTCTGGATTCTTCGGTTTTTGGTCACGGTGATTTTGGCAAACTGACGGCTACACTGAACGGGACCTGGCTCTCCCGGGCTGAACTTCAGATTTC
>QHWY01000397.1:3138-5026 GCA_003223875.1 Acidobacteriota bacterium
CGCGGGCGAAGTCATACCGCCGGGATTCAGTCTGACTGCCTCGCTGCCATGGAGCCGCGCCAATTTCAGTCTGTTTTACGACGGACCCGCCGACACCTGGATGCAGGGTTTGGATATTGGCGCGGTAGTCCACTACACCGGCCAATACGAAGATGACAATGTCAGTCTAACGCGCTCGCCCAAACCACAAATGCCCAGAAGTGGGCCTTACCCTTGGATCGCGCGAAAAGTGCGGGAGTGGGTTACGCTCGATTTGATTGCGTCCTATACGTTCAACCTACCGCCGGCTGCTCCGGCCCCGGTGCCTGGCTTCGCTAAGGATGGAGGTAAAAATTTAAAGGTGAAGGACGGCAAGGAGAAAAATGTCATGCCTGTATCTACGGCCGAATACAATCCTTGTGGATGGCGGGCCTGGTTGAATAACACCGCGATTTCCCTTGGAATGCAGAACGTCTTCGATGAAGACCCGCCGTTTGCAGCTGGCTCGGATGGCTATGACGCATCGCTTGCCACCGTCAAAGGCCGGTTTTGTTACGTCCAGCTAAAGAAAAAATTCTAACCAGTCGAAACAGCCAATCCCTATCTGAAATCCGCTGCGCGACGATACGGGCTCATGCGTTTCGCTGAAGGAAAGCTGTGATGGAAGGCCGGTCGCCTACAGTTTTAGAAGAACCTGTCTTTTAGATCCGGCACGGCTGCCTCCGCAGCACGCGGCCTGCATTTTCCGCGTAACGAACTGGCAAATCCTGCGGAGTACCTCATTGAACGGCCCGAAGTGACCTCCCGCGGTGGGAAGCCAAAGAAGGCCAAAACAATGAAAGGAAATAACACTTATGAAAATGACATTAGTTAAGAGCATAATGGCTCCCTTATTTGTCGCCTGTGCGTTACTCCCTGTGGTTGTGGGAGCAACTGACGGCAAAGGAGGCACGCAAGGCGGAAGGATTCAAGGGACTTGGGACACGCAGGTAACTCTAAACGATTGCGCGGGTCACGTGATAAGGAGCTTCCAGGGAATGCTGACATTCCACGACGGAGGCACCTTAATGGATGGCACAACCACCCCGTCGGCTCTGAGGTCGCCAGGAG
Organism: Acidobacteriota bacterium; assembly: GCA_003223875.1. GTDB lineage: Bacteria > Acidobacteriota > Terriglobia > 20CM-2-55-15 > 20CM-2-55-15 > 20CM-2-55-15. The sequence continues at coordinate 4,228 of QHWY01000397.1, forward strand.
AAGGTGTTTGGAGCCATACGACTGACAACACCTTCGCGTTTCGCATTAAAGCCTTCAACTTTAATGCGCAGAACGTCTATACGGGGTGGTCGATCATCGCGGGAGAACTAACCGTGGATCAGACGGGAGACGCGATGGCGGGGCCCGCAACCGTCAAGGTCTATGACCCAAACGGCGTCTTACTTGCAACTCTCTGTGCTGACGCTACTGGCACGAGATTCGATCTCTGACAGATCATGGGATTTGGTGCGTTCTATCCGCGCCAAACCCCACTCACAATTTGAGCTTGTCGTTTGCGGACTCCTGCCAATGATGAATCTCGCCGGCGAGACGTGAAATCACCGAGGCGTATTGGCGGTCCGAATAAAGGTTGCGCGTTTCGAAAGGATCATCTTTCAAGTTGTATAGCTCGTTCGAATCCTTGTCGCGCAGGCAAAGCTTCCAGCCATCGGGAGTAACAACCGCCCTGGTGGATTCTTCCACCGCGCGTTTGATCGTGCGCCGCCGGGCGAGCTTGCTTCCCTTTTTGATTTTGGTGCGGTTCGGAGCCCACTCGATAAAAACATTTCCGGGCTGCGGCAAAGCAGGCGATACGCCTGCCACCACAGCTTCCTGATTGATAACCGGCAGCAAACTTTTGCCGGCGCACTGCGGATGTGTCGGCTGGCGGAGAAGATCGAGCAATGTCGGCACGAAATCGATGTGGCTCACTGGATGTGAAATTATTTTGGCTCGCGTTTGGCCAGGCAGCCGAATCAAAAATGGAACACGTGCAGCTTCTTCGAACATTGTTTCTTTT
>QHWY01000165.1 GCA_003223875.1 Acidobacteriota bacterium
ATATTGGAGCGCTCGAAACCGCAGGCAGAACGCGCCACGCTCCGGATCGAGGAAGCCCGGAATTCGATTCAGTCGCTCGAAGATAAATTGAAAGCTGCGCAGGTCACGGCTCCCGCCGCCGGAACAGTTTACTCGCTGCCGGCGCGTGCCAGCACGTATGTACATACCGGAGACCTGCTGGCGGAATTGGCGGATTTGAGACGTATCCGGGTGCGCGTATTTGTTGATGAACCGGAACTCGGCTCACTGAACGAAGGGCAAGCCGTCGAAATCACTTGGGAGGCTTTGCCGGACCGCACGTGGAATGGCCTGGTTGACCAGCTTCCTAAGACGATTGTTGCCCGGGGCTCACGAAATGTGGGCGAAGTGCTCTGTTCCGTGGATAACAAAACAGGCGCGTTGCTGCCAAATACCAATGTGAATGTCCGAATCCGGACAGGCCGGCGTGAAAATTCGCTCACACTAGCGCGTGCCGCCGTCCGCGGGGAAGGCAACACACGCTATGTATTCGTTGTCGAGCAGGGGCGGCTTCGAAAGCGGCAGGTGAAGGTGGGTACCTCGAACGCCACAGCTTACGAAGTCTTGAGCGGAATCGAAGAAAACGATATCGTGGCATTCCCCGGAGCTTCTGAGTTCCAGGACGGGATGCTTGTAACCGTTACTCCAGAAAAATGATGTTTCGTCTGTTATTAATCTCCATTCTGCTGAAAACCTCACCGGTCCTCGCAGCCGCCGGACCCCCGGATACCGCCCGCGCGCAGTTTGAGACGGGAGATTATGCCGCCGCTGTAAAGACCGTCACCGCTGCTCTTTCCGAAGCGCCTCAAGACGCGTCCTTGCATTATTGGGCTCTACGCTCGTATTACGAGCTCCGCGACTACAACGATGCTGTTACACACGGCGAAAAAGCGGTCAAGCTGGATCCACAGAATGCGGAGTACAACCGATGGCTCGGCCGAGCCTATGGCGCTAAAGCGGAACAGAACCACAGTTTCTTTATTGCCAGAAAAGTAAAACAGGCATTTGAGGCGGCCGTGCATCTGGCGCCAACGAGTATCGCGGCGCGCCGGGATTTGATGCAATATCTCGCGGAAGCTCCTTGGATCGTGGGGGGCGACAAGACCAAGGCGAGAGAGCAAATCGAACTGATTTCCAAAATCGATCCGGCCGAAGGCCATTTAGCGCGAGGCGCTTATCTTGCCGCAGACAAGAAATGGCAGGAAGCCGAGCGAGAATACGCTGCGGCTATTGATGCGCGTCCGCGGCGGATGGAGAGTTACATCGAGGCGGCGGAATTCTTTGAGGACCGGAAAAATGCGCAGGAGATCGAACGAGCCGTCGATGCCGCCAAGCGGATCGACCCAAAAGATCCGCGGCTCGATTACTACACTGCGGTCATTATGATTTTGCGGCGCAACCAACTCCCGACAGCCGAACAACTTCTCCGGTCCTATGTCACTAATGTCCCGCAGAGGAGCGACTATCCCTCCCACAGAGCAGCCGAACAGTGGCTTAGCCTCATCGGCCGCTAATCCATGAGGGGCGAAGTCTGGAAAATCGCAATCGACGCATTGCGAGCGAACAAGGTGAAAGCCTTGCTCACGATGTTGGGCGTCGTGATCGGTAGCGCCTGCATTGTGCTCGTTGTCACGATTTCGCTGATCGGAAAGAGCTACATCATTGCGCAAATCGAAGGTGTGGGGTCCAACATCGTTTATGGCGAACTCCGGCGCACTGGCATTCAGAACACGACATTCGGCGACGAAATTACGTTATCCGACCTCGAAGCTATACACGACACTGTTCCCGACGTAGAGCGCGTCGCGGGTACACACGACGTGCAAATGAGCGTTGTCGCTGGAGGTGTTGAGCGGCCCGTAACGCTGGTCGCAGTGACACAGGATTTTCAGGCCATCCGGAATCTCCTCGTCACACAGGGCCGCTATTTCGATGACGACGATATGAAGTCGCGCAGCAAAGTTTGCCTCGTGACAGAAGATCTGGCGCGGATTGTTTTTCCGGCAGTCAATCCCGTAGGGATGGAAATTCGAGTAGGCGAGCTCCGATTTACCGTCATCGGCGTCTTTAAGGAGCGGGTAGCGACATTTGGGCAATCGGAAATCGCGCGTGAGTCGGTGATTGTTCCGTTCGGATTACTGAAGAGCTATGCTGGAACGGATTCTGTTAAAGTTCTCTACGCCCAGGCCGCGACTCCCGACGCGGTGCCATCGGTGACCAAGGACGTCGAGCAACTTCTGCGGTCTCGCCATCGGGGGGGCGCTCTTTACAATGTTCAGAACCTCACTGCCATACTCGACGTCGCCCGCAACATTTCGCTGGCGGTCAGCGCTGTTCTACTCGCAGTGGGATCCGTCACGCTGATTATCAGCGGCGTGGGAATCATGAATATCATGCTCGTGACGGTAACCGAACGCACGCGCGAAATCGGAGTGCGTAAAGCGATCGGCGCGCCAAACCGCGAGATCTTGTATCAATTTTTGATTGAAGCTCTTATCATCAGCAGCCTGGGCGCGACGGCGGGAATCGCGATCGCACTTGCGATTCCAGCTCTAGTGCGGCCGTTCCTTCCGGCAGGCGTGACTATTCCCATTTCAGGACTCTCCATCATTGTCGCCTTTCTCGTTTCGTGTTTAACCGGAATGCTTTTTGGATATCTTCCGGCGAGCCGGGCGGCCAAACTGCAACCAACCGAAGCACTGCGATATGAATAAAATTGGAAAGACTTGCTGCGCGTTAGTAAGTGCGGCGTTGTTCGGTGTGCCAGAACTTCCGGCACAGGAAGCTGTTTCGATCAATCTCAAGCAAGCCATAGAAATGGCACTGCGAAACAGCCGTGAGGTTGGGCTTGCCCAGGCCCGATACAACGTTGCGCAGAACACAGTAGACGTGAACCGCTCGTCGTTTCGTCCGAATCTTTTCACCGGTTCTGGGGCGGCTTACACCCACGGTTTTCCTCAGACGCCCAGCGGAGCTGCTCCTTCGATCGTCAATGCGTCGTATCTTCAGACGGTTTTCAATCCGCTGCTGGCGTCGCAAGTGCGTTCAGCCGATGAACGCAAAGAGGCACAACGGCTGGAGCTGGAGAAGACACGTAACTCGATTATGCTGCAGACCAGCTCCGCATATCTCGAACTCGCGAAAGTTCGGCACTCACTGGATCTGATGCGAGCCCACCGGCAGAGCAATGCCAGGATTCTGGATTTTACGCGTCAGAGATCGAGCGAAGGTCTCGAACTGCCGATTGAAGTGACTCGCGCCGAGCTCAACGGGGCACGCTCGGAACAACGGATTGTACAGCTTGAGAGCCGGCAGCGCGTTCTCGAGCGGCAGCTCGCGGCTTTGATCGGCGTGCCCGGAGACCGGCGCATCGAAATCGAATCGGAAATCCTCCCTCTCAATGAGCAGCAGCGGGAGCAGGCTCTGGTCGATCGCGCGCTCTCGAGCAGCATTGATTTGCAGCAGGCGGAATTTGAGCGGAGGGCGCGCCAGCACCGGCTGGACGGCGAAATCGCGACGAAGTGGCCGACCGTTGATCTTTTCGCCGAATATGGCCTGTTTGCTCGATCCAATAACTTTCAAGATTTCTTTCGGCGATTCCAACGCAACAATTTCAATGTCGGTCTTCAGGTTCGTATTCCTCTGGTGAACGGTCAGCGCGCCGCTAACGTCGCCCTGGCTAGAAGTGAGCTGACTACGGCTGAAATGGATCTGAAAGCAAAGCGCCAGAACGTCGAAATCGATGTCGAACGCCAATACCAGCATCTTCGCGAGCTCGATGCGGCGCGCGAAGTGGCGCGGCTCGAGCTGAAGCTGGCTCAGGAGAACGTTCAGATCGTGCAAGCTAGTTTTGGAGAAGGCCGTTCAAACCTTCGCGACATGGAGAAAGCGCGGCTCGAAGAAAATGACAAGTGGCTGGCATTCCTGGACAGTGATTACGAGCATCAGAAGGCTCAGCTCGATTTGTTGAATACTACTGGCGATCTTGGCCGGTTATTCCGTTAAAATACTGAAGTTTTGCGGAATTCCCCTCCTCTGCGAGGAGGGGAATATCGAATTTCAAGCAGCGGAGGATGTTCCTGTGGCTTCTGTGATGAAAACGCTCCTGTTGAATCCCCCCAGCTTCAAAAACTTCGATGGCGGCGCCAGCTCCCGATGGCCGGCCACTAGAGAGATTGCATCGTACTGGTATCCGGTCTGGCTAAGCTATCCCGCCGGGATGCTGCCGGGAAGCCGGCTGCTGGACGCGCCTCCGCATGGGATCACACCGGAGCAAACTGTCGAAATCGCGCGCGGCTACGATTTTGTCGTGTTGTTCACTTCAACGGTAGGTTTCTCAAATGACGTCGCGCTGGCCCGAATGATGAAGCAAGCCAAGCCGGATCTGAAAATAGCCTTCGTCGGTCCGCATGTTCAAATCAAACCGGATTGTCTGGTGAACAATCCGGAAATCGATTTCATTGTTACCGGTGAATTCGACCATTCGATCGTTGAATTTGCCGAAGGCAAACCAGTCGATCAGATTGCGGGTGCGGGCTATCGCCAGAATGGCGGCATCCATTTAAATCCTCCTCGGCCGAGTCTGCAGACGGAAGATCTCGACCGCCTGCCGTTCGCGACAGAAGTTTTCAAACGCGATCTTGTGATCGAGAACTACAACGTTCCATTCTTGCTCCATCCTTATGTGGCGTTCTACACGTCACGCGGTTGTCCGGCGCTCTGCACGTTTTGCCTTTGGCCGCAAACTCTATCAGGCCACCCATGGCGGGTGCGCTCGAGCGATAACGTCGCTCGCGAGGTGAAGCAGGCCGTCGAACTGTTTCCTCAAGCGAAAGAATTTTTCTTTGACGACGATACGTTCAATTACCGCAAAGATCGTGTCCTCGAGATTTGTTCGAAGTTCAAGCCTCTAGGATTTCGTTGGTCGTGCACGGCGCGCGTGACCAGCGACTATGAAACGGTGAAGGCAATGGCCGATGCGGGCGCGCGTCTCTTCATTGTGGGATATGAATCCGGTGATCCTCAGATCTTGAAAAACATCAAGAAAGGCGCGACGGTCGAACATGCGCGTCAGTTCACGAAGAATTGCAAGAAGGTCGGGATCAAGATTCATGGAGATTTCATCATTGGCCTGCCTGGTGAAACGAAAGAAACAATCGAGCGGACGCTGGACTTTGCTAAGGAACTGGATGTGGAGACGATCCAGGTTTCCATCGCGCACGCCTATCCGGGAACCGAGCTTTATCAGCAACTGGCTGTTGGCGATTCGATGGCGACCGAAGCTTTGGCCGACAGCGGCGGTCATCAATTACCGCACATCGAATATCCCGGCCTGCCGCGCGAAGAAATGATGGCAGCCGTGAATCGCTTTTACGATGCCTATTATTTTCGGCCACGTGTGGTGTGGCGCATTGTCCGCGAGGCGCTCTGGGACGCCTCCGAGCGTCAACGCTTGTATACCGAAGCCGTCGAATACCTTCGCGTTCGCTCGGAGCGCTGGAAATATGCGCGCAAACGCCTGCCCAGCGCATGAGTCTCAAAGGATTTCATACGGAAACCTACATTCTTCTGGCCTTGATGGTTTTCTTCGGTTCTCTGGGAAACGTCCTGCTCAGCCGCGGTATGAAACAGACCGGAGAGATCATCGATTTCTCTCCATCGGCATTGGCAGGTGCGTTCGTCAGGGTCTTCACGAATGGATCGATCTGGCTCGGGATCGCGAGCCTCTTGGTGTTTTTTGCCTCCTATCTGCTTTTGCTCTCTTGGGCGGACTTTAGCTACGTACAGCCCGCCTCGGCGATCGGATACGCGCTCGTCGCCGTGCTCGGCTATTTCATGCTTGGTGAATTCATATCACCGACGAGATGGACGGGTGTGCTGCTCATCTGTGCGGGCGTTCTGCTGGTCGGTGGAACTGACCCCTCTCCCTCTGGGAGAGGGCGGCGCGACAGCCAGCAGGCTGGCGCGCCGGGTGAGGGTCGCCGGGATGCGAAACTTGAGACCCTCACTCTACCCTCTCCCAGAGGGAGAGGGTAGATATGCGTTTAACTGTTTTCATCGCAATCGTTGTTTTAGCCGGTACGGCAGGTGAACTCGCGGTCAGTCACGCGATGAAGCAAATTGCTGATGTGCATCCGCTCACGCCTTCGACAATTGTCAGATTCCTCGGCCGCGCGTTTCGGATGGGTTGGCTATGGATCGGGATCGCATTGATGGCCACTGGTTTTTTCTCGTTGCTGGCGTTGCTTTCTTGGGCCGATGTCAGTCTGGTCGTTCCGGCCACGGCGCTGAGCTACGTCGCCGGCGCGTTGGGGGCGAAGTTTCTTTTGAAGGAAGACGTGGCGCCGATGCGCTGGGCCGGCGTGCTGTTGGTCTGTCTTGGTGTGGCTCTCATCTCGATGAGCTGATCGTATGTTGACTTTCCTGCACGCGCTCCTCTTCATTGCGGCGGCCCTTGGAATCGCATATTGCTTGCTAGCGCTTTGGGCGACCTTGAAGTTTCACTCTCACAAACGCAAAACGCCGGTCGGCAATTTCACGCCGCCCGTTTCCATTCTGAAGCCTTTGTGCGGTTTGGATCCGCATGGTTATGAGAGTCTGCGGAGTCATTGCACTCAAGACTATCCGAACTACGAGATCGTCTTCGGAGTTGCGGCGCCGAATGATCCGGCTGTCTCAGCGGTCGAAAAGCTGATGAACGAATTTCCGAAGCTTTCGATGCGACTTGTTGTCTGCAGCAATGTTTTCGGAATGAATTTCAAGATCAGTAATCTTGTACAGATGCTTCCGCAAGCGCGGTATCCATACCTCGTCATCAACGATAGCGATATTGGTGTGCCGGGGGAGTATTTGCGGAAGGTCATCAGCCCTCTACAGCACCAATTGATCGGCATGGTCACGTGCCTCTACCGCGGTGTTGCGAGCCAAAGTATTGGATCCCGGCTGGAGCTGATGGGAATCGAGGGCGACTTCATTCCGGCTATCTTATTTGCGAAGCAAATAGAAAAAGGAATCCGTTTCGCGATGGGTTCCACCATCGCGTTTCATCGAGATGTTTTGGAACGAATTGGCGGCCTGGCAAGCATCGCCGATTATTTAGCGGACGACTACGAGCTCGGGCGCCGGGTTTCAGAAGCAGGGTTTGAAGTCGAAGTTGCAGACTGTGTCGTCGACCATTACCTTCCTCGATATAGCCGGTCGGATTTTTTTCAACACCAACTCCGATGGGCGCGCACCGTACGAAGTTGCCGTCCGGAAGGATACGCGGGATTGATTCTGACTTTTGCGCTCCCGTGGAGTCTTTTATCTTTCGCTGCCGCGCCTTCGATATTGGGATTGGGCGTCGTGTTCATCGCTCTTTTCGTGCGAGTGATGATGGCTGTCGCTTCAGGATATTTCGTGTTGGGCGATCCGCGCGTTTTCAGAAATCTCTGGCTCATTCCGGTTCGAGATTTCGTTTCACTTGCAATCTGGATCCTGTCGTATACGGGAAGCCACATTGTTTGGCGGGGAAATAAATTTGAGCTCGCAAACGGGAAGCTCCGTCCAACCTAGGGCGTGGGGGAACCGGCCATTGCCCAATCAAGAAGGCCGCCGCGCGGAGCGCGAGCCCGATAGGGCGAAGCCGTGAATAAAGGCCCGACGCTTAAAAAAAGGCAGTTGATCGTCGCCGCAGATGATTTAGGGCTTACACGAAGGATCAATGAGGCCATTGAGAAAGCGCATCGAGACGGTATTGTGACGGCCGCCAGCTTGATCGTCAACGGCGGCGCCTTTGAGTCCGCCGTCGATATTCTGAAGCAGAATCCACAGCTCGATGCCGGTCTTCATCTGAATTTGACAGAGGGATACGCGGTGACGCCATACGACCAAATTCCAAGCCTCGCCAATTCGAGCGGCTTTCTGTACCATCATCCATTCGAATTGCTGAAGGCATTGCTTCGGCAGCGAGTCCGGCTGATCGACTTGGAAAGAGAGATTCGAGGACAGCTTCAGAAGGTATCCGCGGCCGGCATCCGGTTGACGCACCTCGACGGACATAAGCACGTGCATGTTGTGCCAAAGGTGTTCCATCTCATCTGCCGGATTGCACCGGATTACGGGATACGGGCCGTGCGCTCGACAATCGAAAAGACTCCGAAGCTGCATTCACTGATCGCCAGGAACTTCGGAAGAGTGGGCCAAATTTTTAAGCAGTACGTTTTTGGCAAAACGTTATCAGGAACCTTTTTGCTGGCCAGCTTCGGAAACGGGAGCCTCGCGCTCAAAACGCCCGAACGGTTCTATGGCATCACCCAGACTGGCTTTCTGGATCTGCGCGCGTTCTCGGATATGGTCGGCGGTCTCCCAAACGGTATCAGCGAACTTATGTGTCACCCCGGCTATGTCGACGAGGAACTCACCCGGACGCCGACCCGCCTTCATTTCCAGCGTGAGCGCGAGTTGGAATTGTTGATAGGACGTGAAGTGCGCGTGCTGCTGGAAAATGCGGGCGTAGTACTCGCCAGTTACAGAGACTTGGGAGATTGTCGGAACAATGGCTGACATTAATTACTCCATCGTCGTGCCCCTGTACAACGAACAAGACAACGTGCTGCCGCTGTACTCGCGCATTGTCGAAGCGATGACGGGAGTGAACGGAACCTATGAGATCGTCTTCGTCGATGATGGCAGCCGGGACAACACCTTCAAAATTCTCTCCGACATCTCCGCGGTCGATTCGCGCATTACCGTTGTGCGGTTACGAAAAAATTTCGGACAGACTGCGGGCCTGAAAGCCGGCTTCGATTTCGCCCAAGGCGAAGTCATCATTTCTATGGACGGAGACCTTCAACACGATCCCGCCGAAATCCCGGCATTCATCGCGAAGATCAGCCAGGGTTATGACATCGTTAGCGGCTGGCGGCTCGAACGGCACGATGCCTGGCTGACACGGCAGCTTCCGAGTCGCGCTGCGAATTGGCTCATGGCCCGCCTTTGCAGCTTGGACCTGCATGATTTTGGGACGACGTTCAAGGCCTACCGCCGCGAAACTATCAAAGACCTGCAACTCTACGGCGAACTGCATCGCTTTATTCCCGCATTGGCAAGCTGGTCCGGCGCAAGCATAGCAGAGATTCCGATCAAGAACCTGTCGCGGCAGAGCGGGAAATCGAATTACGGTCTCTCGAGAACTCTGACGGTCGCGCTGGATCTAATCTGCATTAAATTCCTGTTGGATTACTCGACCAAACCGTTGCAGCTCTTTGGTAGTTGGGGATTGCTGAGCACCGGAGCAGGCGGTCTGGCTGCTGTGTTCTTGCTGTTCCGGAAATTCGTTTCCCACGTTGACGTGATGACAGAGCACGGCCCTTTACTGTTTGCGGCCGTGCTCCTCATCGTCTGCGGCATTCAGCTCATCTCCCTGGGCCTTGTCGGCGAAGTACTCGCGCGCACATACTACGAAAGCCAGCGCAAACCCATCTACTCGGTGCGCGAGGTGAAGCGCTTTCACACGTAACGAAGCTTAGCCCCGAGACTAGTGGGAAGATATATTTGAATTGGACTCCAGGGGTTCACCCCACAGGCTTCGTCCAATTTCAAAATCTCCTATTCCGTTGGAGTTGGATTACCCTAGCAGACACACACGGCCGGAGGACCGCCCACCACGTTGCACGAAAACGGATGACGCGCGGCCCAGCCGGCAGCCATACTCGAGCGACCGCGACTGATGCCGAGGCCAACGGGCTGTGGTAGTTAGACCCCGCCTAGCAGACTGGTCCGCGCCGCTTCAAATTATCACGTTGTGTCGGACCCGGAAACGGGAAGGACGAATGGCAGTGTTTCGCTTTGGTGGCGCCGTTGGTCGCGGCTTCTTCGAAGGGAGAGTCGCAATGGAAGCCATCATTGAACGGTGTTGTGGATTAGATGTGCACAAGGACATTGTCGTGGCATGCGTATTGATCGGGCCAGCAGATGGCAAAGCACGGAAGGAGATCCGCACGTACGGAACAACGACAGCGCAGCTGGAGCAGTTGCGGGACTGGCTGGGGCAAATCGGCTGCACGCACGTCGGGATGGAATCGACCGGCGTGTACTGGGTCCCGATATATGCGGTGTTGGAGGAGCACTTTGAACTCATCGTTGGCAACGCCGCACACATGAAGAACGTGCCCGGCAGAAAGACCGACGTGAAGGACGCGCAGTGGATCGCTGAGTTGATTCGTTGTGGTCTGGTCCGCAAGAGCTATGTGCCGCCGAAGTGGCAGCGCGCGCTGCGCGATCTGACGCGGTATCGACGCAAGCTCGTCGAAGCACAAGCGAGTGAACGCAATCGGCTGCAGCGTTTATTGGAGACTTGCAACGTGAAGCTGGCGTCAGTGGCCACCGACGTGTTCGGTAAATCGGGGCGGGAGATGTTGCGCGCTCTGATCAAAGGCGACGAGAGCCCTGAACAGATGGCGCAGCTTGCACGAGGACGACTTCGCAAGAAGCTTGAGCAACTTGTCCTAGCTTTGCGTGGAAAGGTTGAAAGTCACCATCGGTTCATGCTCGAGATGCAGCTCGGCCGTGTTGAAGATATTGAAGCAAACATTGCTGTCATCGACAGCAAGATTGACGAAGCCATAGCGCCTCATCGTGCGGTCATGGAGCGCCTGATGACGATTCCTGGTGTTGATCGAGTCGTGGCCATGACCGTTATCGCCGAACTTGGGACCGATATGAATGTCTTTCCGACGCCCGCACATGCCGCCGCCTGGGCTGGCGTTTGTCCGGGCAACAACGAGAGTGCGGGTAAACGCATGGGGCAACAGAAGCGTAGAGGCAACGTCCACCTCGCCACTGCACTCGTGCAGGCGGCGATGGCTGCATCCAAGACCAAGAACACTTACTTCAAGGCGCGCTTCTGGAAGCTCGCCGGTCGAGCCGGCACGAAGCGCGCGGCCGTCGCGGTGGCGCACAGCATTCTCAACGCGATCTATCACATGCTGAAGGGCAGCGTCGATTACAAGGACCTCGGCGGCGACTACCTCGATCGATTCCTCAATCGCCGCTCCGAGCAACGACTCGTGCAGCGACTCCGATCGATGGGTTACGAAGTGCGTGCTCAAACCGCTTAATTCGACGGGCGTCCTTGAACGTTTTCATGGCAGCCCGTGGCAGAAATCGTTTTCTTAGTCGCGCAAAACTGAGGTAGTTGGACCATGGCTGACCACCAGTTGAGAAGAATGTCGCATAGGAGAGCCAACCTATGGCGATGGGTAACAAGCGATGGCGGCAGCAACCGATGTGGATAGCCAATCAAGAGTTGCCACGAACCCGCGGGCACGTCTTCTACGATCGAGTCAACGAGATCCTCAAGAGCGAGAAGTTCGACTGCCGGGCGTGTATTTCCGAATGGTGATGATCGGATATTTCGAAGGCATCGACTCGGAACGCGGAATCGCATGGCGATGCGCGGATTCATTGAGCTTGAAGAGCTTCTTGGGGTATGCCCTCACCGAGACTACGCCGGATCATTCAACGCGGA
>QHWY01000398.1 GCA_003223875.1 Acidobacteriota bacterium
CTCTTCGGTGGCTTCGCGACTTTTGATTGATGCCGCAGCCACCCCTCCTTTGTAAGGAGGGGAATGTACCCAAACTGAAACATGTTTGCTTGTCAAAATTTATTTGGGACACCACACTAGTTTATCGCAGACGTTTAACAGAATCGAGGCGTCAAAACTCCCAATCTTGAACGCCGGCTCCGATTCGGTAGTGCTATTCTTTCGCGCGATCCACCTTACGGTGAGACAAAAATTGCGTCCGCCTCGCGCTGTGTTCTGGCATCCCGATACATTAGCAAGATTCCCTGCCGCGACGGCGAAGCCACATCGCCGCCGGGGACAGCCTGAATGTTGAGGGTGCTGCTGCCACTCACCGGTACTCCCGTTGCCGGTAGGCCCGAGGCCGTGAAGCGCGGCGTCGAAGGCGTGTATGTCATGCCGACGATAGAGTCTGTCAAATTCCCTGTGAAGTAATTGTCGAACGCATACACCGAAAAATCGAACCGGCTACTGGCGTTCAGACCCAAAGCCGACAGCGGTGCAGTGAGGATGATATTTCCGGAATCCAGATCCGCATCGGCGAAGAAGAAAATACTACTCGTATGCGTCGCTAACTTCACTACAGCGACGACATTCTGCCCAGTTACGCCAAATCCTCCGTTCTCCAAATTGAACACGACGTAGTCGGGTACGCCATCGCGATTCGAATCAACATAAATGTCGAACTCAGCGGGATAGTTGGGATGCGAGCGCACACCGAATGTATTGATGGCGAACTGAATTGCCGTTCCATTGTTCACGAGCCGCGCGCCGACAGACTTGAGGTCGATGACGGCGAAATTGTCTCCCGGCCCGGGCAGCGTCGGTGGCGGGATTCTTCCGCTTGTACCCAGCAAGGAAAAGACATCGACGCGGGCGTTCACGGTTCCACCCGTGTAATTCAGAAGGACGCTTCCCGCACCTCCGCTTAAAGTGACGTTGGTAGAAGCGGGTGTGACTTCCGCCGCACGGTGCGGCAGGATGTGCCACGGCAGGCGGACGGTATCGGTCGTATCGGCCAGCGTAATGAAGCCGTCGAACTCGACACCTTGAAGTCTGAATCCGTCTCCGCCGCGGCTGCCGCCATTGAGGGTCCAAACCGGAAGCTTCGATACGTCGGTCTTCAGCCGCACTCGGAATGTCGCTGTACTGTTGGCTTCTACAATCACACTGGAGGGAGCACTGATATTCAATGCGCCGCTTGCTGCGTCGTCGGAGTAGCGGAAACTCGTGTTGATGGAATACGTGCGACGGGTGTTGCCGTAATTGTGAACCGCGACCGTCTTCTCGAAAGCCTTCGACCCAGTGAGGGCGTTGTAACCGAATGAAAGGCTGGGCGTCGAGTCGCCCGCGTCCCACGCAGCCGTGCTACTTGCAAAGGCGCGATTGACGCGCACTTCGCCACCTCCAATCCGAGTGATTGGCGCAAGCACCCCGGGCTGGGCGACTGGGTTCGTCTGAATATTGGTTTCGGCGGTATTCATGAGCAGCGCCTTGATTTCCAAAGGGCCCAAACTCCGGTGGCTCTGGATAAGAAGTGCCGCCGAGCCTGAAATCATCGGCGTTGCGCCGGATGTACCGCCAAAAGACGTTTGTCCAGTGCCCGTGCCGGCCTCTGCCGACACGGACGCACCGGGCGCTCCGATTTCCGGTTTGATGCTGTTGAAACTATAGGAAGGACCTCGCGCGGACGTGCCGACCACGCTCATCACGAGCGGCATCGTGTTATTGGGATCAAACTTCGCCACAACACCACCCGAAAGTTTCCCTTTAATGGTGTTCGACGTCGCCTGGCTGATCATAAACCCAGGTATCGTAATTGGCGGACCTCCACCGAAAGCGCCTTCGAACGGATCACCCGGGGCGATGAGGCCAATCACGCCGATCAAGCCGCCACCATTTGCAATATTCCTGATCTTACTGCTAAACGTGCAGATCCCGCGGTCAACGAGTACGATTTTGCCCGCAAGAGAGCCCGCTGCAAAAGCGGCGCAACCGTTGAGGTTTCCACCGGCGCCATTTCCGTATTGAACCGGCGCTTGGATTATCGAAGTGAGTTTCGTGGACCAGGGCTGAAAAACAGCGGAATAATCGCCTGCGATCGACAAAGGCGAGACGATCGTCATCCGGTTCATCACTGCAGAAGGGGTTTGAGTTTGGGCTACGCTGATGACGTCGGGAGCGCTGGACGGCGAAGACACGATGTAAGGCCGGTCCGCGTCGTTGCCAGCAGCCGCGACAACGACTACTCCAAGCTGCGATGCGACCGCCGAAGCTTCTGCAACGTCATCTTGAATTTGGCCGTAGGATGAGCCCAGCGACATATTGATCACATCCACAGCATCGGAAATGTCACCGTCCCCGTCAGGGTCGAGGGCGAAGTCGATTGCTTCCAAAAGCGCTACACCGCTGCAGGTTGTGGACACCGCGCTGCAGACCTTCACTGCATAGAGACTCGCTCCAGGTGCCACGCCTTTATGGGCCGCACCATCATTGCCGGCAATGATGTCGGCGACGTGCGTTCCGTGCCCTCCAGCGCATGGCGCAGGAATCGCGCTTGGTCCGCAGTCGATCGGATCGGGATCAGGCGCAAGGGGAGCGTTGGGCCAGCGTTCACCGACGAAGTCGTAGCCACCCACGATTTTGGATGTCGGGAACAGACCATCCGTGCTCGCGTTCTTCGGATCCGTTGTGCTGGTGCCGTACGCGGCCAGATAAGCCGCCGTAGTCCCTGCGCCTCCGAAAAATTTGTGTGTGTAATCGATGCCGGAATCCAAGACGGCCACGCGTACGCCGGCACCATCGAAGCCGAGATTCTGGACAGCAGAGGCTCCGATGTATGGCACCGTCTCGGACAAATCCAGTAGGTAATCATGTAGTGGACGCACGGTAAGCACGCGCGGTAGAGCTGCAACTGCGGGTACCTGGGACGCGCCAATGGCGACGATTACCGCATTCAGCGCTTTATTCACGCGGCCGAGATCGCGCCCGCCAAGATTGCGGATCTGTGCCAGAAGCGCGTCCTGCTTTTGCGTCAACTGGGCGACGTAAGCACGCTGTTGCGCCGCACTGAGTTGCCCGCCAAGCCGTTTAGCATTTCTTCCGTGCACCACTGCCAATGGCGGGTCCGTCAGCTTCACTACGATTTGAATGTCTCTTTGGAGTGCCAAGATTTGTGGACTCGCATCTGTTTGAACCGGACCATCGGGTAAAGCCAGTTCGGGTACGTCCGGCACTGCTTGGGCGCTGGCGTCGTGCGCAAAAACCTGCGCGACGATGAAAATTATTCCTACCATTCTCAAAAAAATCGCTCGCATAGTTCTCCTCAGATGGTCGTTTGTGTTGCGTTTGCTCGTGAATTCATCAAACCGGTGGCGGGTTGGCATGGAAAAGCATCTTGCTATGCGTCCTACGTTTCACTTTCATTTAGAGCCGCCCCGTTGCCGGCCTTATGGATGAAAAGTCGCTGGAAACGAATTGCCTCTTCTGTCAGGGAACTGACGGATTAAAAGTCTCATATTGGCCGTTTGTCAAGCTATCTTTGAGTTCGGTGAGTTCGGTCGCGACTCAGTTTCATCCGTAGCGGCGGTCTATGAAGACATTCATGAGCCGCGGCTCAAAGTGAACAATGAAAGTTCGCAACGGATCTAAAGGACTTACTGCGACACTTTCGTTACAGCTGTGAATGAATTGATGACACGCAACTCCCCTCCTAAGTTAGGAGGGGAGCCTGCGAGGACAAAGTCCGAGCAGGCGGGGTGGTTCCCCT
>QHWY01000399.1 GCA_003223875.1 Acidobacteriota bacterium
CGGCCACGAGCCCGTGCGGCCCCACGCCGTACGGCAGCTTTGTGTTATCGGGCCGGAGTGGATAGTTTCTAACTTCACCGGTGCTCGAATCGAGACGACCCAGGCGGCTGCTCGCCTGGCCCGTATACCAGACGGCGCCGTCGGGCGCAACCGCGGGATCGTGAGGCCGCGTGCCCGGTGTGACCTTCCACTCTCTGATCGTTGCCTCGATGGGTCCCGCCATCCGTACACCTGTCGGCCGCGCGGGACCGGCCAACGCCTTCGTCAAATACGCAGTGACGATAGGCATCTCCTCCTTCGTCAGCGTCAGGCCGTAGGTGCCCATGAAGGTCATGACGCGCTGCCATTCCTCCGGGCTCTTGCCCGGCCCGAAGGCGGGCCAGTGGCCGCCATCCGGGCCGGCGAGTTTCTGCGCATCATGGCAGCGCATGCAGTGACGCTCCACGAGGTCCTTGCCCCGGCCGTCCGGCAGGCGGAAGTCCTGACTCGAAGCTGTGCGCCCAGACACAACGACGATCGCCAAAAGCATCCAGATTCGAGCTAGCAATCGCATATCAACCTCCGGCGCAGCCGCAGTTCACGGTGGGTGCCACTGATTACGTCACACCGAGGCACTGAGGCCCTGCGGTACCGCAACCCCGAAGCTCAAAAAGATCACGCCAGCCTCGGCGAGCGCCGCGGGAACATCGTCTCCTGAATGAGGATAGGCGATTCAAAGGCGGTCGTCAAAGTAAGTCGCCGGCCCGATTGTAGTCCTGAAAATCCAGTCGGGGATTGAAGCCATTGAAGTTATGCGTGTGACGACGGCGTAGGCTTCTACGACCATGCTTGAGTGTTGCTGTTGGTCTCCCGGGCGACCGTGAGTGGCGCCCTCGACGATTAACAGTTGCATATCAGGCCGCAACTTTTTCTCCAGACCACGTTGAGTCCGCTGCGTGTCGTAATTTCCTTGGCCATGGCGAGGCCGCTCCACCTTCCGCCGACAATGGCCACATCCACGGTTTTGAGATTTGTCGTGGTTCCTAGAAACCTTGAGGTTGAAGACTTGTTGTAAATGAGTCAAGTTTCATGCGGCCAATCCTTCTCGATGAATCCAGTTTTGGATTTGTAATTCGACGTTGTTGAAGGTGCGACGAACAGCTTCGGGTACGGAGGTATTCGCTGTGGGAGCGAGTTGGCCAATGCCAGGTCGCAGGATGCGATTGTAGGTTCGAGTACAAAATAGAGCAACGCGCAAGCCAAAGGATGTCAGACGATAACGGTGGGTTTTGGGAATGCGTGCGATGAGACCGTGAAGACGCAGACGGCGGAGCTGATAGGTCATACGCCCCTGGGTGAAATAATCGAGGGGATGTCCGAGCAGGCCGACAAGGTTTTGGCGGAGATCACGGTTGGAGAAGCCGGCCGACAGGAGATCGAACGTCAGTAAGGCATTCCAGAGAGCCTGCACGGTCTTGTCGGCGAAGCGTAATGCGGAAACGCGTTGATCATCGACAAGGCGGGGATGGTTGAGTTGTTGGAAGGTTTCTTCCGCCAGAATGCAATCATGAGTGATGGTCTGGGTCTGAAGGAGACGTCGATTGGCCTGAAAGCCAATCTGTCGTAGAGCCGGGAGATTGTTGAGGCTCTTGCCAATGTAGAAGTCGCGCGTATTGTTGATAGTCGTTTCGGTTCGCAGGGCTTGCCCTTCTTTGTGGTACTGCTTGATACGAGTACCTTTGTAGTCGATGTGCAGGGATGGAATCACGCCATCCGTGATAACTCGCGTACGGAACGATCCGGGAGTGCTTTTGGTGACCCAACGATCGAAGATCAGTTGAACTTGTTTGGGACGACCGATGTCCAGGTTTTCGCGAATCACCTCTTCGAAGAAAATCCTACCGCTGACCGGACGGTCGAGAACCTGAGTCAGCGACAACTCGATTTGCAAAACGGAAATCTGGTAACGGTAACCCGCGCTGCGCTCTTTGGGCGAAAAGGGATGCGGCAGTCGTTGAAGCCACTTGCGTAAAAGCCGATCGATCTTGGCGGCCGACAGGTGATCACAGATTTCTTGAAGCCTTTTAGGATTCTCACAGGAGCGAACGCCGTTATCTAAAGCTTGAAAAGCAATGCCCTCACGTTCGAGCTGTCGTTTGGCGTATTCATGTCCGTTCAGACAAAGCTTGGCGTTGTAAGGGAAGTAGGAACAGAACTTGAGGAAAAAGGGGCCGAAGTCCTCATCGACGCAGTAGAAATAGTACTGGTTCACCAGTGCCGTCGATTTCACAATCCAGGCATAGCTGTTGTTGCTCTTTGGATGGTGTCGCTTTTCGGTCCGATAGACAGTGCACTTCTCCTGAGCTTTGCCGATGAAGACAACGCCCTCGGACTTCCGGAATCCGGACCGGCGTTTGGTGGCCATATCGTCCTTACGCTGGCCTTTTTCAAAGTTCACGATAGGAATCTCATTGTCTTGGGCGAATTGTTCAATGGAACGCACAAATCCGCGGGTCATCGGTTCCACGGCCGTCGTTGATAAAACCTTCGAGTGTCGCTGCTGCCGGATGAACCGTAACGCTCCTTCCACAATCTGTAACCGTGGAACGAAGACGTTCAAATACATCCGATCTATGGATTCGGTTTCCAGTTCCACGTGCTCATTCAAGACTTCTGCCACAGTCCGTGGTAACTTGGATTTCGACTCCGCTTGCGGGGTGCCTTTACGGCCGGGTGATCGCCTTACGGTGGTCCCATTCATGGCAGTGATCTATCACCGCCATTTCATGCACGCAAGCGGAGTCGTGCGCTTTTTTCAGGCTACGCCTCAGACCTACGCCTCAGACCGACAAAGCGGCTTCATCCATCGCTGAAGAGAACACCACATGCTTTGTCGGTCTGAGGCGTAGCCTCGTTAGTGTTGCGTTTCATAATTACGGTTACTTATGGTTCGGCAGAGCCGCATTCCACTCCTCGCAGAGGAGGGGAGGATGCGCCACCAATAAGATGGCGCGAAGCCACCGAAAGCGGCGCAGACGGGGTGGTCAGACCGGCACGTGCTGGATTTCGCCGAACTGACCACCCCGGCGCTTCGCGCCACCCCTCCTCTGCGAGGAGGGGAATTCGTCAAGGCAATTTTCAAACGCAACGCTTGCCCCGATTTCTGAAGAA